>NZ_VFVC01000005.1:0-191139 GCF_006441575.1 Mesorhizobium sp. B2-4-12 | reverse complement strand
CTCGCGGCCGGTCGACTTGTTGAACTCCTCGACCTCCGGCATCGGCTCGGTGAGCAGGTACATGTGCTCCATCGCCAGCACCGGCAGTTCGACGCCAACCATGCGCCCGATCTCGCGCGCCCACAGGCCGCCGCAGTTGACGACATGCTCGGCATGGACCGTGCCCTGTTCGGTGACGACGTTCCAGGTGCCGTCCGGCTGCTGAGTCAGGTCGACGACGCGGTTGCGCAGCACGATCTCGGCGCCGAGTTTCTTGGCCGCCTTGGAGTAGGCGATGGTGGTGCCCGAGGGATCGAGATGGCCTTCGACCGGGTCCCACATGGCGCCGACGAAATTCGTCTCGTCCATCAGCGGGAACATCGCCTTGGCTTCGGACGGGGTGATCAGCTCGGTGTCCATGCCGAGATAGCGGCCCTTGGCATGGGCGAGCCGCAGGAAATCCATGCGCTCGGGCGTGTCGGCCATCATCACGCCGCCGGTCAGGTGCAGCGAACAGGACTGGCCGGATATTTCCTCGATCTCCTTGTAGAGCTGGACCGTATAGGCCTGCAGCTTGGCGACGTTGGGATCGCCGTTCAGCGTATGGAAGCCGCCCGCCGCGTGCCAGGACGAGCCGGAGGTCAGCTCCGAACGCTCGATCAGCATGATGTCGGTCCAGCCGGCCTTGGCCAGATGATAAAGAACCGAGCAGCCGACGACGCCGCCGCCAATTACAACCGCTTTTACATGGGATTTCATGAAGATAGGTCCGTTTTCGTGTAAACTGAATCAGATATTTTGAAGGTCCCGAGTCGCTTTGCAGCGAAACCGAACGGCCCTGAAGGGTGGTCCGTCTAGAAATCGGTCGGCGCGCCGCCTTCGGCCGTGCGCTTCGCGACAAAGGCGTTGAGCTCCTCGCGGATGGCCGGGTCCATGTAGGGCTCGTCGTACGAGGCCAGACGTTCCTTCCACACCTTGTTGGCTTTTTCCATCGCTGTCGGCGATCCGGCTTCCGCCCAGGTCTCGAAATTGCGCCAGTCCGACAGGATTGGCGAATAGAAGGCGGTCTTGTAGCGGTCCTGCGTGTGCTGGGTGCCGAAGAAGTGGCCGCCGGGGCCGACCGACTGGATGGCGTCGAAGCCGAGCGCTTCTTCCGACAGATCGAGCGGCGTCAGGAACTCGGCCACCATCTGCAGCAGGTCGATGTCCAGAATGGTCTTCTCGTAGGAGCAACGCAGGCCGCCCTCGAGCCAACCGGCCGCATGCATCATCAGGTTGCCGCCGCCTTGCACCGCGCCCCACAGCGAGAACACGCTCTCATAGGCCGCCTGCGCGTCGACCGTGTTTGCAGCGCAGGTGTTCGAGGTGCGGTAGGGGATCTTGTAGCGGCGTGCAAGCTGACCGCCGACGAGTTGCGCCTTCATGTATTCAGGCGTGCCGAAGGCAGGTGAACCGGACTTCATGTCGACATTGGAGGTGAAGCCGCCATAGCCGACCGGTGCGCCCTTCTTCACCATCTGGGCAAAAGCGATGCCGGACAGCGCCTCGGCGTTCTGCTGCACCAGCGCGCCGGCGATGGTCACCGGGGCCATGGCGCCCGACAGGGTGAACGGCGTGACGATGACGACCTGGCCCATGCTCGACATCTGGATGATGCCTTCCATCATCGGCACGTCGAGCTTGAGCGGTGAATTGGTGTTGATGATGGTGAATACCGACGGCTCCGCCATCAGCTGCTCGCGGCTGATGCCGCGAGCGATGCGAGTGATCTCGATGCCGTCGACATTGCGCTCCTTGCCCAGTGAATAGATGTGGAACACCTTGTCGGTGAGCGTGGCGAGGTCGCGGACGCATTCGAGGTGGCGGACGGACGGATGGATGTCGGTCGGCTCGACCGGATAGCCGCCGGTACAGTTCAAGATGTTGTGCATCTGCGCCAGGCGCAGGAAATTGCGGTAGTCCTGCTGGTTGCCGGGCCTGCGGCCGCGATCGATGTCGGAGCAGTTGGGCGCCGACGCCATCATCGAGATGATCAGATTGTTGCCGCCGAAACGCACATTGTGCGCGGGATTGCGAGCATGGATGGTGAATTCGGACGGACAATGGGAGACCAGTTCGAGGATCATGTCGCTGTCGAAGCGTACCCGCTCGCTGCCCTCACGCACGTCGGCGCCATGCGCCTTCATGATGCGGCGGGCCTCGTCGTGCAGCACGTCGACGCCGATTTCCCTGAGCACGCGCAAGGAGGCGAGGTGGATCGATTCCAGCTCGTCCTCGGATACCAGCCTGGTCGGCTGCAACGGGTTTTTCAGCTGGCGGAAGGCAGGCTGCTCGAACGCGGCCGAGCCACCGGCGCGTTTTCCGGCGCGGCCGCCCCGACGGGCGCGATCGGTTGCCGGAGCCGGTTCGGCGGGTTGAAGGGCGGCGGTCATGAGGAGCCTCGTAGGATGCGAAAGTGGGCGGCATAATGGACCGGCGGCGGTCCGGCCATTGCGGAGGCGGCGACCACTAGAGCGAGGGAAGCGACATGCCGGAACGGCAGTTGCATGGCGGGGACCTCACCTTGTCACCATGACGCGCCAGCAAGTGCTGAGCGCGGCCGAGTGAATGGATGCCGACGGCGCGCGGTTACAGTACCGTCTTTTACTTCTGATATACTTGCGGGCTGAACGTCTTTGGAGGGACAGCCCCATGCCTGATGTCGTCAAGGTGCGTGCCGCGACCAACAACGAAGTCGCGTTCCTTTCCTGGGACATAGACGGGATGATCCCGGACTGCCTGGGCTTCGAGATCGTGCGCCTCTATCCCGATACAGGCGAAGAGCGTTGCCTGGCGTCCTGGGTGCCCTTCAAGGGCCAGAGCAACAAGGACTGGATTCCCCAGGATACCGGCGTCTGGCCGGTGCAGAAGACCTTCTGGCGCGATCTCACCGTGCGGCGGCGCCGCGACAGCATCGACGTCAGACCTGACGGTGAATTGATTGCCTATCGGGTGCGCCCGGTAGGCGACATGAAGCCCGGCCTCGATCCAGTGCCGGTGCGACCCGAACAGGTCGTCGACGGCAAGCCCGCCTACACCGGGCCGGCGCGGCCGCTGGGCTATCTCGGCCGGGGTGCGGTCAGCCCACCGATCTTCCTGGGGCAGATGTTCGGCAAGGCGCGTGTGGCCTTCACCAATGGCGTGCTGTCGACGCAATGGATGTCGCATGCACTGGCGGAAGCCGGCATCAAGGTCGGGCAGCGCGACAAGATCAGGGCGGTGCTGCAGGATCCGACCAGCAAGATACGCGCCTACCTGCATGGCGATGTGCCCGACGTGCTGACCAGCCTGCTGAAACGGGCCAAGACGGACGGCGGCACCGTCCGGCTCGCGCTTTACGAGCTTGGCGACGACGAGCTGTGCGACGCCATCCTCGCCGCGAAGGATGTCGTGGAGGTCATTCTTTCCAATTCGGGCAAGGACGACCAGACCAAGGCGTGGGACGCCGGCAACGCGCCCTACAGGAAGCGCCTGCACGACGCGGGCGTGGTGGTGACGGATCGCCTCTTCAACAACAACCACATCGGCCACAACAAGTTTGCCGTCTACCGCGACGCCCAGGGGAAGCCGCAAGCGGTGATGACCGGCAGCACCAACTGGACGTCGACGGGCATTTGCGGGCAGTCCAACAACGCCTTCATCCGCGACGATCCTGCAATGGCCGAAATCTTCGACGCCTACTGGGATCGCATGAAGGCCGACGTGTTTCCGCCGCCGGCCTCGGAAAGCGCTGCCGGCCGCGTGGCACAGACGCAAGGCGTGCCGTTTCGCAAGGAGAACCACATGCCAAACCCTCTGAACGGCACCACGGCGGTGCTGGACGGCATGACGATCTGGTTTTCGCCGAACGATCCCGACCGCAACAAGAAGGACATCTCGGTGCGGCCGGTGGATCTCGAGGATGTCTTCGCCCGCATCAAGGCTGCGAAGCGGGCGGTGCTGTTTCTGGTGTTCAATCCCTCGCTGCTCGGCGAAAACTCGATCGTCGACCAGGCCGTCGCGGCGGCGAAGGCCGATCCGAAGCTGATCGTGCAGGGCGCGATAAGCGACGAAACCGCCATGCCCAACTATGTCGCGCCGACCAAGGATCCGGTCACCCACAAGTCGAACAAGGACGGCAAGGCGCCCTTCGTCTATCCGGAAAAGATCTGGGAGGCTCCGAACGTCTCCGTCGTGCGGGCGGCGAACCTGACCGGCGCCACCATCGCCCGCGACTTCCAGGCCGAGGTGCTGACCGTCGGCCATGCGATCGTGCACGACAAGATCGTCATCATCGATCCGATGGAGGAGAACGCCACCGTCATCACCGGCAGCCACAATCTCGGTTACAAGGCCTCTTACGAAAATGACGAGAACCTTGTGATCGTCGAAGGCGACAAGACCTTCGCGGCCGCCTACGCGGTGCACATGCTCGACGTGTTCGACCACTACAAGTTTCGCGCTTGGCGGAGGACGATCGGCAAGGGGCCTTCGGACGATGACGGACTTTCCATCGACGACCAGTGGCTGAAGCCTTACGCCGACGGCAAGAAGGGCGCGATCGCCCGCTATTTCCCGTAGCGTGGCCTGCCGCGCATCTCAGGCTCATCCGATCCAGGCTCGCTCGGCCACGATCGGGCGCACAGGCCGATTGGCGCAAGCGGATTTCGCTTGCCGGCCCTTTCCTTCCCCCGATCGTACCGGTAGCTAATGACGCCTGCCGCGCGGAGGTCAGCCGGCACTTCACATGGATTGACTGCATGGTCGCAACCGGCTCGAGCGAAGGCGAAGCGCGGACGCAGTGGGCAGCGCTCGCCGGCGTCACCGCGGCACTTGCCATGTTCGGCGCCGCGCAGGGGTTGAGCTCGCCGCTGTTCACGCTCCTGATGCAGAAGCAAGGCATGTCGCCAGGGTTGATCGGCCTGTCCGCGGCGACGATGCCGCTCGGGCTGATCCTGTCGGCGTCATTCGTGCCGGCGGCTGTCCGCCTGGTCGGTGCGCGCACGCTGGCGGTCGGCTGCTCGCTGATCGGAGCGCTGTGCTTCCTGGCCATCGGCTATCTGCAGAACTGGGTAGCCTGGTACGTGATCCGCTTTCTAATCGGCGTGGTCATCAATCCGCTCTATATCCTTGGCGAAGTGTGGGCGCTGTCGCTGGCGCCGCCTTCGCGGCGCGGCCGGGTGATGGGCGTGTTCAACACGCTGATGGGCGCCGGCTACGCCGCCGGCCCGTTCACCCTGACACTGGTCGGTACGCAGGGCTGGGCTTCCTTCAGCGTCGGCATTGGCGGCTTCGTGCTTTGCGCCGTCATCCTGCGCCTTGTTTCTTCGAAGCTCACCGGTTTCGAGGATGATGGGCAGCCGGCCGGCAGCTTTGCCGGTTTTGCCCGGCTGGCGCCGGCGCTGCTGCTGGCCGTGCTGGTCTCGGCCGCCGTCCAGCAAAGCACCTATGCGCTGGTTCCCGTCTTCGGCGCCGACTACGGCCTGCCGGAGGCCGTGCTCGCAGCACTGGTGATGGCGCTGTCCCTGGGCAACATCCTGCTGCAGATCCCGCTTGGCCTGCTTGCCGAACGCTTCGGCGGCCGCCCCATGATCCTGGCCTGCGCGATGGCGACGGCAGCTTGCGCGGCGCTGCTGCCGCTCACGATAACGACACCGCTGATCTGGATGGTGCTGCTGGTGATGGGCGCGGTCGGCTATGGCGTCTATACGATGGCGCTGGTGGAACTCGGCAGCCGCTTCAAGGGCACGCTGCTCGTCACCGGCAATGCGGCTTTCGCCTTGCTGTGGGGCGTTGGCGGCATTGTCGGCCCGCCCGGCGCCGGCCTGTTGATGCAGGGCATCGGCCCGCTGGGGCTGCCTGTGGTGATCGCAGGGCTTGATGCCGTGCTGGTCATCTTCGCGCTCTATCGCTCGTCCGTGCGCCAGAGCGGCAAGGCGTGATGGTGGCGGGTTCGGATGAAGTCGCGGGAAGGCCTGAATCCTCTGCCCAGATGCCGCAGCTATTGAATATCGGAGATCGCATGTCGATGTTGCATGCCGAAGCAATCGGAGATTCCATGACCAAGCCCATCGCCAAGCCAGAATCCGCTCATGAAGACCCCTTCCTCTGGCTAGAGGACAGGACGAGCGAACAATCGCTCGACTGGGTGCACCGCCAGAACGAGATCACGGTTGGCGAACTGCAGGGCGATCCATCCTATCAGGCGTCGTTCCAGACGGCGCTCGACCTGATGACGGCGGAGGACAACATCGCTGTCGGTGCGGCCATTGCCGGTCATGTCTATAATTTCTGGCAGGACAAGACCAATGCGCTCGGCCTGTGGCGCCGCACGACCGTCGCTTCCTACAAGACCGACAAGCCCGAGTGGGAGACAATCATCGACTTCGACCAGCTCGCGGCGAAAGAGGGGATCAAATGGGTCTTCAGCGGCGCCAGCCGGCTCTATCCGGACTTCAGCCGCTGCCTGCTCTCGATGTCCCCGGACGGCGGCGACGCCAGCGAGATGCGCGAGTTCGACATCGACACCAAGTCCTTTATCGAGAACGGATTCCGTGCGCCGGCCTCCAAGTCGGGTTTTGGCTGGCTGGACAAGGACACGGTCATCGTCTCGGCGGCCCTCGAGGACGCGGACAAGACCGAATCCGGCTATCCGCGCGTGGTCAAGCTGTGGAAGCGCGGCACGAAACTCGAAAACGCCACGCCGATCTTCGAGGGAAAGACCGAGGACCTCGCTGTCGGCGCCGGCGTCGAATTCGACGGCGAGAAACGTCATCTGTTCCTGGCGCGAACGCTCAATTTCTTCGCATCGCACAGTTTCCTGCATCTGCCATCAGGCGAAAACAGGCGCATTCCGCTGCCCGACGACGTCACCGACACAGCGCTTTTCAAGGATCAACTGGTGTTCGGGGTGCGCACCCCCTGGACGGCGCCGGACGGCACGGCGTGCCAGCCTGATGGACTCTATTCGCTCGATTTCGCGCATTGGATCGAAACCGGCGGTTTTGGCGCCATCGAAACCTTGTTGGCGCCGGCATATCGCGTGTCGATTGCCGGGCTCGCCAGAACGCAGGACCGGTTGTTCATCAGCCTGATGGACAATGTGCGTGGCAAGGTGCTCGTCTGCCAGCGCAAGGACAGCGCCTGGTCGCTGAAGCCCGTCGCACTGCCCGAAAACGGCACTGTCGGCATCAGCCATGCCGAGCATTTCGGCTCCAGCGTGTCCTTCTCCTTCACTGATTTCCTGACGCCGAGTTCAATCATCTGGTCCGATGACGATGGTGAGACGCTTGCGACGGTGAAGTCGCAGCCGGCGCGTTTCGATGCCTCGCCGCTGATCTCGGAGCAGTTCGAGGCGCGCTCGAAGGATGGTACGATGATCCCATACTTCGTCGTGCGGCGTCGCGACCAGAAGGGGCCGGTGCCGACGCTGCTCTACGGCTATGGCGGCTTCGAAGTGCCGCTGCTGCCGGGCTATGCCGGTGTGCGAGGCAGGCTGTGGCTGGAGAAGGGCAACGCCTATGTGCAGGCCTGTATTCGCGGCGGCGGCGAGTTCGGGCCGGCCTGGCACCAGGCCGCATTGAAGGGCAAGCGCCAGAACGGCTTCGATGACTTCGCCGCGGTGGCAGAGGACGTCGTCAGGCGCGGCATCGCCACGGCTGCCTCGCTCGGCATCCAGGGTGGCTCGAATGGCGGGCTGCTGACCGGCGTTTCCCTGACGCAGCACCCGGAACTGTTTGGCGCCGTCATCGTCGAGGTGCCGCTGCTCGACATGCTGCGCTACACCGAATTGCCGCCGGGCGCTTCGTGGATGGCAGAGTATGGCGATCCGTCGAAGCCGGAAGACGCGAAATGGCTATCCGCCTATTCGCCCTATCAACATGTCACTGCCGATACCGCCTATCCGCCGGTGCTCTTGACCACCTCGACCGCCGACGACCGGGTTCATCCCGGCCACGCGCGCAAGATGGCGGCCCGCCTCCAGGAGGCCGGGCACGCGAAGGCGCTGTTCTTCGAGGAAACCGAGGGCGGACATGGCGGGCGTGGCGACCGCCGGCCGCAGGCCGCGCAGACGGCGATGAAATACGTGTTCCTGCAGAGGGCGCTGAGCGCCAACCCATAGACACATTCCCTCATGGGCCAAGCGAAGGGTGGTTCACGTCGACCAGCCTTTGCTCTAAGGTACCGACCATGGCTCTCGTCAGGATATTGGTCAGCGCAGTTGGGGCTCGCGCGTTCAGGGTCGCAGTGACACCGTCACCGCGCACGCTGCGCGCCGAGCTTTTGCGGCTGTGCGCCCGCATCGGCTATTCGCCACCTGCCTGCCTCTGATGCATTCGCCCCGGCGCAGCCGGATTGAATCCAGAGGAAAGATCAGACATGACCTATCAAAATTATTCGCTGAAGCAGCTTCAGCAGATCGACGCCGCGCATCACCTGCATCCCTTCACCGACCATAGGGAACTGCGCGAGGCCGGCTCGCGCGTCATCACTCATGCCAATGGCCCGTTCATTTACGATTCCGAAGGGGCGGAGCTGCTCGACGGCATGGCCGGCCTGTGGTGCGTCAACATCGGCTATGGCCGGGACGAACTGGCCGAGGCCGCCTATGCCCAGATGAAGGAACTGCCTTACTACAATTCCTTCTTCAAATGCTCGACGCCGACGCCGGTGCTGTTGTCGAAGAAGCTGGCCGAAATCGCGCCACGTAACGTCAACCAGGTGTTCTATGGGTCATCCGGTTCGGAGGCCAACGACACCGCGTTGCGTCTTGTGCGCCATTACTGGGTGCTGGAAGGCAAGCCGGAAAAGAACCGCGTCATCTCGCGCAAGATGGCCTATCACGGCTCGACCATCGCCGGCACCTCGCTCGGCGGCATGGATGCCATGCACAAGCAACTCAACGGGGCCGTGCCCAACATCGTCCATGTGATGATGCCCTATGCCTATGAGCTGGCGCTGCCGGGTGAGAGCGACCATGAGTTCGGCCTGCGCGCGGCCAAATCGGTCGAGGATGCCATCCTCGAGGCCGGCGCCGACAAGGTCGCGGCTTTCATCGGTGAGCCGGTGATGGGCGCGGGCGGCGTCAAGATCCCGCCGGCCAGTTACTGGCCCGAAGTGCAGCGCATCTGCCGCAAATACGACGTGCTGCTGATGCTGGACGAGGTCATCACCGGCTATGGCCGCACCGGCGAGTGGTTTGCCGCGCAGACCTTCGGCATCGAGCCCGACACGATCACCACGGCAAAGGCGCTGACCTCGGGCTATCAGCCGTTGTCGGCACTCCTGGTCGGCGATCGTATAGCCTCGACGCTGGTCGAGAAGGGGGGCGAGTTCAACCATGGCTACACCTATTCGGGTCACCCCGTGGCCTGCGCCGTGGCGTTGAAGAACCTGGAGATCATCGAACGGGAAGGCCTGGTCGACCGCGTCAGGAACGACACCGGGCCGTATTTCGCCAAGGCCCTGCAAGAGCGCATTGCTGGGCATGACCTGGTTGGCGAAGTGCGCTCGATCGGACTGATGGGTGCGATCGAGATCGTCAAGGACAAGGGGACCAAGGAACGGTTCCTGCCGTCGGGAAGTGCCGCGGTGACGGTCCGCGATCATGCGATCGCCAACGGCATGATGCTGCGCGCCACCGGCGATACGATGATCCTGTCGCCGCCGCTGATCTGGACCCGCGATACGATCGACATGGCCTGCGAACGTATCGGCAAAGCGCTGGATTTGGCACAGGCGGATCTGCGCAAGCGGTAGGCGAAGCTCGACCGGGCGTTTCTTCAGGAGACGCTCGGTATCGAGAAGATACCATCCTGGCCAGGGAACGATCCCACCTTTGGCGCGTAGTGTGAGCGGCGGTCGATCCGGCCGCGAAGGGGGTTTCCATGAGAAAGACCAGACGTCGACGCGTGCAGGAAGCGAACAGCATCGGCGCGGGCCTGATGCTGGCGCCGATGGTGGCGATGATGCGCCTGCCACTGATGGCCATGGAGGCCCGGAGCGGCGAGCCCTGGAGTGCGGAGACGGCAAGGGCGGTCAGCGAGAAGACCGTCGCAATGGCCGAGGGCGCGGTTGCGGCGCAAATGTCGTTTCTGCAGTCGGCGTCTCGTTTCTGGCCGGAGGTTCTTTCCGGCCAGACACCGTCGCTGCTCAACGGCGTCGCGGCTGAACGGTCGATCAGCGCCGCGCTGAAGCCGGCCAGCAGGGCTGTGAAGGCGAATTTTCGCCGGCTTTCGTCAAAGGCTTGAAATGGGTGCTGCGGAACTTTGATTTTTTGGGTTGGCCCGATTCCGGGCGGAAAACCGTTTCACACTTTTCCTGGAGTTGCTTTAAAACCGATCGGTATACGTACCGACGGGAGGCAGCATGGCAGCACAACCGCTCAATCAGCCGGCCGAAATCCCGGCCGAGCTGGATCGCTGGAATTGGGGCGCCTTTTTCCTCAACTGGATCTGGGGCATCGGCAACAACACTTTCATCGCGCTGCTGGCGCTGATCCCGGTCGTCAACCTCATCATGATCTTCGTGCTTGGGGCACGCGGCAGCCGCTGGGCCTGGCAGAACAGGACCTGGCGTGATGCCGAACAATTCCGCAGGACGCAGCGCAACTGGGCAATCGCGGGCCTTGCCGTCTGGGTGGTCAGTATAGGCGGCTGCGCGACGATGGTCGGCAGCGTCCCGTTTATGCTCAAAGGTAATGGTGCCTATCACATGACCATGGATGCCATTCGCGCCGACAGCCGTGTGAAAGCCGCCATTGGTGACGATGTGACCGACAATTTCTGGGTCGGCGGGCATCTCAACGTCAATGCGAATGGCGCGGGCGATGCCCAGTTCAGCATTCCCGTTCACGGCGCCAAGGGTAAAGGGACCGTATTTTCCCACTTGGTTCGCAATGCAGGCACATGGAGCATGCGCCTGCTCGTGATCAGGGTGGACGGTTTCGATGCGCCGATCGTGTTGACCAATGAAGATCACGTGCCGATCCCGAACGCCGCGATCGGAATATAGGCTCCAGCCCGGATCGGGCGCGGCGGAAATGCAAAAACCGCGCTCCGTCGGGAACGCGGCTTTGCCAGATACGCATGGCGTTTCGCTACTCAACACTTGGCGAAGGGCTCCGGTACGCGAGACCTGATCCGGAGCGCCGGGCGGATGCGATATGTCCGCCTCGCAATCCGTTTTATAGGGACATCGTTACCGCGGAGTTATCGAGAGCTTAAGCAAATCTAAATTTGCGGCCGTCCTGCCGGGCCAACCAGGAAAAAGCCCATCAAATCCGTTGGTTACGCAGGGGCGCCGCGCAGAAAATTAATTATACCGGAGAAATCGGCGCCGCCATGCCCCTGGGCGTTGAACAGGGCATAGAGTTGTGCCGCTTCAGCACCAAGTGGCGTCACCGCGCCCGCGCCAAGTGCTGCTTCCTGTGACAGTTTCAGGTCCTTCAGCATAAGGGCGGCGGCAAAGCCCGGCTTGTAATCCTTGTTGGCGGGCGAGGTGGGCACCGGGCCGGGCACCGGGCAATAGGTGGTCAGCGACCAGCACTGGCCTGAAGAGGTCGAGGCGACGTCGAACAGCGCCTGATGCGACAGGCCGAGCTTTTCCGCCAGCACGAAGGCCTCGGCGACACCGATCATCGAAATGCCGAGGATCATGTTGTTGCAGATCTTCGCCGCCTGGCCGGCGCCATCGCCGCCGCAATGGACGATGCGGCCGGCCATCGGCTTGAGGATTGGTTCGGCCGTGGCGAATGCATCGTCGGAGCCCCCGGCCATGAAGGTCAGCGTGCCGGCGGTGGCGCCGCCGGTGCCGCCGGAAACAGGGGCGTCGATCGACAGCAGGCCGTGTTTCGCCGCGATGGCATGCGCCTTGCGTGCCGAATCGACGTCAATCGTCGAGGAGTCGATGAACAGCGCGCCTTTTTTTGCCTTGGAGGCGATGTCCTCATAGACCGACAGCACGTGCTTGCCGGCGGGGAGCATAGTGATGACTACATCGGCCTCCTTCACTGCGGCCGGTGCGTTGGCCATGACGACGACGCCGTGCTCCCTCGCGACGGTCAGGCTCTCCGTCACCAGGTCGAAGCCATGCACCGTATGCCCTGCCTTGACCAGGTTCGCGGCCATTGGATTGCCCATATTGCCGAGGCC
Source organism: Mesorhizobium sp. B2-4-12 (assembly GCF_006441575.1). Classification (NCBI taxonomy): domain Bacteria; kingdom Pseudomonadati; phylum Pseudomonadota; class Alphaproteobacteria; order Hyphomicrobiales; family Phyllobacteriaceae; genus Mesorhizobium; species Mesorhizobium sp. B2-4-12. The sequence goes on along the minus strand of NZ_VFVC01000005.1, from coordinate 178,990 downwards.
GATGAAGGCGATGGTGGTCATAGGGGCGCTCCTTGATTTGGGGTGAGGCCTTTAGGCAGTAGGCAGTAGGCAGTAGGCAGTAGGCAGTAGGCAGTAGGCAGTAGGCAGTAGGCGACTATTCGGGTGCAAGTTTGATGATAAGTTGGCGAAGCATTTTTCCGATGCCCTCGGTCGCTAACAGCATCTGATTTGTTTGATCGTGCGTGGCTAAGCCGATTCGTTCGGCGATCTGGAGGTGCGTCTCGAACTCTTTCAGGGAGCCTTGGGCAATCCTGAGAAATTGCTGATAAGAGCCTCTATTGTCTCGGCCGTACCCTTCCGCGATGTTCGCAGGAATGGAGTTGGCTGAACGACGGATCTGGCTGGTGAGCCCATATAATTCTTCTTTTGGCCACGTCTTGGTCAACGAGTAGGTGGCGACGGCCAGGTCCATGGCCTGCTGCCACACGATAAGATCCTTGTACGAATTGATCTTGCCGGTCATCTCTGCCTACTGCCTACTGCCTACTGCCTAGTTTCACCTTCCGATCAAGGCGCGTGCTATGATGACGCGCATTATCTCGTTGGTGCCTTCGAGGATCTGGTGGACGCGCAGGTCACGCACCAGCTTCTCGATGCCATAATCATGCAGATAGCCGTAACCGCCGAGCAGTTGAAGCGCATCGTTGGCGACGTTGAAACCGGTGTCGGTGACGAAGCGTTTGGCCATCGCCGACCATTTGCCGGCGTCCGGCGCCTTGCGGTCGAGTTTGGAGGCGGCGGCATAGAGGAAGATGCGCGCGGCCTGCAGTTCTGTCTCCATGTCGGCCAGCCTGAACTGCAAAGCCTGGAACTGATTGATTTTCGAGCCGAAGGCCTTGCGCTCTGCCGTGTAGGACAATGCCTTGTCGAGCGCCGACTGCGCGCCACCCAGCGAACAGGCGGCGATGTTCAGCCGGCCGCCGTCGAGGCCGGCCATGGCGATGCCGAAGCCGGCGCCTTCACCCGACAGAAGGTTTTCGGCCGGCACCTTGCAATCCTCGAAGATGACCTGGCGCGTCGACTGCATGTGCCAGCCCATCTTGTGCTCGTTGGCGCCGCAGGAGAGGCCGGGCGCGTCTTTCGGCACGATGACGGTGGAAATGCCCTTCGGCCCCTCGGCACCGGTGCGCACCATGACGGCATAGAGGTCGCTGTCGCCGGCGCCGGAGATGAATTGCTTGGCGCCGTTGAGGATGTAGTCGCCACCGCTTTTCACCGCGCGCGTCTTCAGCGCCGCGGCATCCGATCCGGAGCCCGGCTCGGTCAGGCAGTAGCTCGCCAGCCATTCCATCGAGGTCAGCTTGGGCAGGAAGCGCTGGCGCTGCTCCTCATTGCCGAAGCGGTCGATCATCGAGGCCACCATGTTGTGGATCGAGATGAAGGACGAAAAGGCCGGATCGGCATGCGACAGCGCCTCGAAGATCAGCACGGCATCGAGTCGGCCGAGCGCGGAGCCGCCGACATCGTCCCTTATGTAGATGCCGCCGAGGCCGAGCGGCCCGGTTTCGCGGATCACATCGGCGGGGAAATGTTTCCTGCGGTCCCAGTCGAGCGCGTTCGGCGCGACGCGATCGGTGGCGAACGCCTGGGCCATCTCCTGGATGGCGCGCTGTTCCTCGTTGAGTTCGAACTGGCTGGTGCTCGCATCGACCGCGGCGTCCATGGCGTGCTCCCTGTATGCTGGCCAGCTAGCCCGCTGGCCTGTCGTTTTTGGCTTTGCGCGCGCACCAATCTAGACCAATGATGCCGCCGCGCAACCCAACCGATCGCGGAGCGGCTGTGCATCAATGCATGTTCGGAGCCAGATGTGACGACAAAATTCGACGAACTGCTGGAACAGTTCCGCGCCTATCTCGCTTCAGTGGACAATGCCCTGGTGCGAGACGCCGTGGCGCGCATTGGCTGGGACATGCCGGCCCGCGCACTGGAGCCACATACGCTCGGCTGCCTGCGCCATCTCGATCGCGCCGCCGAACTGACGCCGCCGGATGCGAAGCCGTTGGTGCAATTGCTGGCGCGGCAGCGCAACGATTTGCCTTGGGGGCAGACCTACACGGAGGCTGATTTCGGCAAGGCCTTCATCGACAATTACGGCTGGCTGGAAATGTTCGGTACGCGTGGCCATTTCGCCAATGACGAGGTGGCGGCCGGGCTGCTGATCCTCGGGCCCGACATCGTCTATCCCGATCACCATCACGTCGCCGAGGAGATCTATATTCCGCTGACCAGTGGCACAGAGTGGCGCATGGGCGAGGGCGGTTTTCGCAAGCGGGAGGCCGGCGAGGTCGTCCACCACGCTTCGAACGTCAATCACGCCATGCGAACGGGCAAGGAGCCGCTGCTGGCACTCTACATCTGGCGCGGCGGGCCGTTGGCGCAGAAATCCACGATCACCGGAACCGCGACGCAGGGCCGGAACTGATGGCCAGGGCAATCATGCTGCAAGGCACGGGTTCGGATGTCGGCAAGACGGTGCTGGTTGCCGGCCTCTGTCGCGCCGCAAAAAAACGCGGCCTGAAGGTGCGGCCGTTCAAACCGCAGAACATGTCGAACAACGCCGCAGTCGCCGACATTCCCGGCGACAACAGACGTGGCGGCGGCGAGATCGGCCGTGCGCAATGGCTGCAAGCAATCGCTTGCGGCGTCGCGCCGTCAGTCCACATGAACCCGGTGCTGCTCAAGCCCCAGACCGATGTCGGCGCGCAAATCATCGTGCAAGGCAAGGTGTTCGGCGAGGCGAGGGCGCGCGACTACCAGGCGCTGAAGGGCCGGCTGATGGACGCGGTGCTCGATTCCTGGGCGAAGGTCCGCGAGGACGCGGACCTTGTCATTGTCGAGGGTGCCGGCTCGCCGGCCGAAATCAATCTCAGGAGCCGCGACATCGCCAATATGGGTTTTGCCACGCGTGCCAATGTGCCGGTTGTGCTGGTCGGCGATATCGACCGCGGCGGCGTCATCGCCTCGGTTGCCGGTACCCATCTGATCCTGCCGGAAGAGGACCGACGCATGATCGTGGGTTACCTTATCAACAAGTTCCGGGGCGATGTCTCGCTGTTCGATGATGGCCTGAAGGCGATCGAAAAATTCACCGGATGGCGCTGTTTTGGCGTCGTGCCATGGCTGAAGGCGGCGGCAAGGTTGCCTTCGGAGGATTCGGTGGTGCTGGAACGGCTTGCGTCCGGCGACGCGCGCGCGCTGAAGGTGGCGGTGCCGATGCTTGGCCGCATCGCCAATTTCGACGATCTCGACCCGCTCAAGGCCGAACCTCAGGTCGAAGTGGTGTTCGTACCGCCCGGTACACCGCTGCCGGCCGATGCCGGGCTGGTGGTCATCCCCGGCTCGAAATCGACGATCGGCGATCTCCTGAAATTCCGCGAGAATAGCTGGGATCGCGATTTGTTGGCCCACCGCAGGCGGGGCGGCCACATCGTCGGCATCTGTGGCGGCTATCAGATGCTCGGCCATATGGTGCGCGATCCCGACGGCATCGAAGGCAGCGTTACCGAGGCCGAGGGGCTCGGCCTGCTCGATATCGAAACGGTGATGGAGCCGGAGAAGACGGTGCGCAATGTCAGCGCGCGCTCGGTGCCGTTCGACCTGCCGCTCGAAGGTTACGAGATCCATCTCGGCCGCACCACCGGCCCGGACACAGCGCGGCCGTCGGCGATCATCAATGGCGTCGAGGACGGTGCGACCTCGGCCGACGGCAAAGTGATCGGCACCTATATGCACGGCCTGTTCGGCGCCGACGGCTTTCGCGGAAAATTCCTCGAAATCCTGGGGATCAAGGGTGGCGGCATCGACTACCGGGCCGGAGTCGAGCGGGCCCTGGACGAGGTCGCGGCCGAGCTGGAAGCCCATCTCGACTGTGACGCGATTTTCGCCCTGGCGCGCTGAGGCGTGCCGATATTCAGGCGATGCCGGCCTGCGAACGCCGGTTTCCTGCGCTTCCGGTGCTCACGTACTTCAAGTACGCTCCGCTCCGGTTCTCGAAACCCATCATTTTCGGCTCGGCCTGACCTGAATCTCAGCACGCCTTAGGTCGCTCAGGCCTTTTTCTCGCCGGCCTTCGGCCAATAGGTGCCGAAGGACCAGACATTTCCTTCGGGGTCGCGGCAGATGAATTCGCGGCTGCCATAGTCGCGGTCGGTCAGTTCCTGGATGATCGTGGCATCGGCTTCCTTTGCCCTGGCGTAGGCGGCATCGGCATCGTCGACGGCGATATAGATCGACTTGCCGCCGCCCGAACCTGGCTCCCCGACCATCTTGCCGTAGTCGTCATCACGCACCGTGCCCAGCATGATCATGGAGGAGCCGAACACCAGTTCGGCATGATGAACGACATCGCCTTCGCCATAGCGGGCACGGACGCTGAAGCCAAAGGCTTCGCACAGCCAGTCGATCATTTTCGCGGCATTCCGATAACGCAGGGCAGGGTAGAGCCGTGGTGCTTCAGTGCTGCTGTTCATGTCGATCTCCTTCGGTTGGGTTGGTCGATACCCAGTCTGGGCGAAGGCCGTTCCAGCGTCTTGAAGAAATGTTACCTGACCGAAAGCGCCGTCGGCGTCTCGCCTGCCAGCTCACGGAATTCGCGCACCAGATGCGCCTGGTCGGCATAGCCGCAATCGGCGGCAATGTCGGCCCAGTCAGCGGTTTGCTGCCGCGACAGGCCGAGCGCGCGGTTGAAGCGCACGATGCGCGACATCGTCTTGGGGCCGATGCCGATGGCGTTGGAAAAGCTGCCAGCCAGATGTTTGCGGCTCCAGCCCAGTCTCTCGGCGAGCGACGCAATCCGTGTCCGGCCACCCGATGTGACGATGCGGTCATAGGCCCACGCGATCTCCGGCGGCGTTTCGGCGGCGCTCGCAAGACGGGCGGTGACGAAGGCTTCCGCAAGATCGAAACGCGCCGTCCAGTCCGGCGCGTTGCCAAGCCGTTCGCGCAGCGCCATACCCTCAATGCCCAGCACGTCATCGAGCACGACCATGCTGTCGGTCAGCTCGCTCATCGGCAGGCGAAAGAAGCGGCGCGCGCCAAGCGGCGTGAAATTGATCTGGACGCAGCAGGCGGCGCCGAAGGATTCGATCATCACAGGTCCGGCGAAGAGGCCGGCGGCGAAGCTGGCGAAGCGGTCATTGTCATCAGGCGCCTTGCCAAGGCCGATGGCGAAGGGATCTGCGAAGCTGATGACCAGCGGCACGGTCAGCGAGGCGTATTCGACATTGCAAAAATGGCCGGCAGCGGTTTCGCGGTAGCCGCAAATGTCGGTGACAACGCCCTCAAGCGCGGGACCGGGAAGAAGCCGGCGCATCTCGAAGCGTCCAGATATGGAGCGGTCCTGTTCCGTTCGGCGCTGCATCTCGATTGGCATTGGCCATCCTTCCGCCCGGCCAATCCAACATTATTCGAACAGTGGCTGTCTATCAAACGCCGATCATGACACGCAGCGGGTTGGCCGGGTCGGCCAGCAGTTTCGCCGCCAGCGCCACACACACGATCACCAGCAGCGGCTTGATCAATCTGGCGCCGATGCGCATGGCGAGGCTGGCGCCGAGGCGGGCGCCGAGGAACTGGGCAACGCCCATCATCAGGCCAATCTTCCAGGAGATGACGCCGACGGCGGCGAAGACGATGAAGCCACCGATGTTGGAGGCGAAGTTGAGCAGCTTGGTATGAGCCGTCGCCTTGAGCACGCCATAGCCGGCAAGCGCGACGAAGGCCAGCATATAGAAGGAGCCGGCACCAGGCCCGAACAGCCCGTCATAAAAGCCAATTACCGGCACCAGGGTCAGTCCAAAAAGGAAGGGTGACAGGCGCTCGGCGCGGTCGACATCGTTCATGTTGGGCTTCAGGGCGAAGTAGAGCGCAATGGCGATCAGCACCAGCGGCAGCAGGGCGCGCAACAGGTCGCCGGGAACGATCGTGGCCAGCAAGGCGCCGACGGCGCTTCCGGCAAGCGCCAGCAGGGCCGGCGGCAATTGCCGGCGCAGGTGGACATGCCCCTTGGAGGCATAGTGGATCGTCGCCGACCCGGAGCCGAACATGCCTTGCAGCTTGTTGGTTCCAAGCGCCTCGACCGGTGAAAAACCGGCAAGCAGCAGTGCCGGGATGGTGATCAGCCCGCCACCGCCGGCGATCGAATCGACAAAGCCCGCGGCAAAAGCGGCGAAAGCGAGCATGGCGACAGTCTGCAGGCTGAGGTCGATCATCGAGATGAGAAAGCGCACTTCGCTGAGATATCAGGCGTTCGACCACGACGATCCCGTTTGCGCAAGGCTGATTCCGCGCTAATTATTGAAGTGGAATCGGAAAGGGGCTCTGATGGCGTTCGCATTGATGGACCAGATACGCTCTATCTTCGACGGCGACCCTGGCGTGCGCAAGGTGGCGGACGACCCGGTCCTCTCGGCGGAACTGTTGATGTTGTTCCGCATGATCCTGGCGGACGGCACCGTCAGCGAGAGCGAGATGATTGCCTTCCGGCGCATCTGCAAGGATGCTTTCGGTATCCTCGAGACCAGCATCGACAACGTCATCGAATATCTCAATGAGTTCGGTTACGAGACCAATGGCTCGCAGGCGATCGCGCTTTTTCGCGATCTCGACATCGAACGACGCAAGCAATTGGCCCGCCACATGGCCGAGATCGCGAAGGCGGATTCGCAACTGGCCGAGACCGAGGTGCGCCTGCTGCGCCGCACGCTCGACCTGCTCGACATCAGCCCGGTCGATGTGGTGCAGCCGGAAGACTAAGGTCGAACAGCTTGCTCACCCCTGTTCCTGCATTCTCCGCGCGATCGCTCGGTGCAGGTCCGGTGCAGCGGTGACCAGGGCTCGCGCGGCTTCTGACTGCGGGTGATCCAGCACCTCGCTCGTCTTGCCGCGCTCGACGATCTTGCCGTCATGCATGACCAGCACCTCGTCCGTGATGGCGCGGGCGACGGTCAGGTCGTGGGTGATGAAGAGGTAGGCGATACCGAGTTTCTGGTTGAGCCCGGCGAACAAATCGAGGATCTGGGCACGGATCGACACATCGAGCGCCGAAACCGGCTCGTCGGCGACGACCAGCTTGGGACGGGTGATGATCGCGCGGGCGATCGACAGGCGCTGGCGCTGACCGCCGGAAAATTCATGCGGGTACTTGTCCATGTCGCGCTGGTCCAGGCCGACCTCGTGCAGCGCATGCGCGACCATCTCACGGCGCTCGGCGCGCATCGGTTTCCTGTCCAGCACATGCAAGGGTTCGGCGACCAGTCTTTCGACCTTCAGGCGCGGGTCGAAGGAGCCATAGGGATCCTGGAAGACAACCTGCATGTCGCGCCTGGCCGGTTTCATCTCGGCTTCGCTCTTGCCGGTGATGGTGTCGCCGCGAAACTGGATCGTGCCCGAACTCGGCCGGTCCAGCGCCAGGATCATGCGCGCGAGTGTCGACTTGCCGCAGCCGGAACGGCCGACCAGCGCCACCGACTGGCCGGGCGCAATCGACAGGGAGACATCGTCGACGGCACGGATATCAGGCGCGCGCCGAAACAGCGAAGTACGCCGGCCGGGATAGTCGCGGGTCACGCCTTCAACCTGAAGCATGGGTTGGCCCAGCCCGGCGCCGTGTGGCCTGGCGCGTGCCGGTACATGCATCGAGGCTTGCGCCAGCTGGCGCGTATAGGAATGAAGCTGTTCCGACAGCGTGCGCGCGGTGTCTCCGGCCTCCATCACCTCGCCGCGGCGCATGATGGTGATGCGATCCGCCATCTCGGTCACCACGGCGAGATCGTGCGAGATCAGCAGCAGACCCATGCGGCTCTCCGCAACGAGACCGCGCAAGAGATCGAGGATCTGCGCCTGCAGGACGACATCGAGCGCCGTCGTCGGCTCGTCGGCGATCAGCAGTTTCGGTTTCAGCGCGCAGGCAATGGCGATGACGACGCGCTGGCGCTGACCGCCGGACAGTTCGTGCGGATAGCGCGACAGCGGGAATTTCGCCGAGGGAAGGCCGACGCGGTCGAGCATTTTTCGCGCCCGCTCCTCGGCTTCGGCGCGCGTCGCTTTGGTGTGCCAGCGTATGCCTTCGGCCACCTGTTCGCCGATGGTCTTGACCGGATTGAGGGCAGTCATCGGCTCCTGAAAGACCATGCCGATGTCGTCACCGCGCAGCGCGCACATCTGGTCCTCGGTCGCCGCAAGGATATCGATGCCGTCGAATGTGACGCGCCCAGTGGCACGTGCGGTGTGCGGGAGCAGCCGCATGACTGTCAACGCGGTCATCGATTTGCCGGAGCCGGATTCGCCGACCAGTCCCATCACCTCGCCAGGCGCGACGGAAAGCTCCATGTCCTTCAGGATTTGCGTATCGCCGATGGTCAGCGACAGATTGTTGATCTCAAGCAGGCTCATCGCTGCCGCCGCGATTTGGGGTCGAGGATGTCGGCGATGCCGTCGCCCAGAAGGTTCAGGCCGAGCACGGTGATGACGATCGCCATGCCGGGGAAGATCGCCATCCATGGCGCCGCCACCATGCGCGTCTGCGCATCGAACAGCATGCGGCCCCAACTCGGCATTGGCGGCTGCGCGCCAAGGCCGAGATAGGAGAGTCCCGCTTCGGCCAGGATTCCGAGTGCGAACTGGATGGTGCCTTGCACCAGGAGCAGCGTGGCGATGTTGGGCAGGACATGTTCAACAGTGATCTGCGTGCTGCTCTTGCCGGCGGCGCGCGCGGCAAGGATGAATTCGCGCGGCCAGATCGCCAGCGCGCCGGCGCGGGCAACGCGGGCAAAGACCGGGATATTGAAGATCCCGATGGCGATGATGGCGTTGACTGCGCCCGGCCCGAAGATGGCGGTGATCATGATCGCCGACAGCAGCGCCGGGAAGGCGAAGACGAGATCGTTGATGCGCATCAGCGCTTCGTCGACGAGGCCGCCGCGGGCCGCGGCAAAGGCGCCGAGCGGCACGCCGACACCCATGCCGATGCCGACCGCGACCAACGCCACGGCAATCGAATTGCGCGCCCCGACCATGATCATCGACAGGATGTCGCGGCCGAAATGGTCGGTGCCGAACCAGTGCGCCAGCGCGGGGCCTTGGGTTTTGTCCGCTATGACCAGCTTCGTCACGTCGTACGGCGTCCAGACATAGGAGACGATGGCCATCGCCAGTATCAGCGCGGTGATGACGAAGCCGCTGACGAAAGCGGTGTTCCTGAACGCCTTGGCCAGGATGCCGCTGAAAGTGTCCTCGGGGATGTCGATGCGCAGCGTCATTGCCGGGTTCTCAGGCGGGGATCGACCACCGCATAGGAAAGGTCGACGACGAGGTTGACGGCAATGACGGCGGCGACCAGCAGCATGACGACGCTTTCGACGACGATCAGGTCGCGCTGGGTGATCGCCTGGAACACCAGTCGGCCGAGCCCGGGTAGGTAGAAGACATTCTCGATGATGATGGTGCCGGCGAGCAGGAAGGCGAATTGCAGGCCAAGGATGGTCAGCACCGGGATCATGGCGTTACGCAGCGCGTGCCGCCACAACACGGCGCGGTAGGGCAGGCCCTTGGCGCGGGCGGTGCGGATATAGTCCTCGTTCAGCACCTCGATCAGCGCCGAGCGGGTGACGCGCGCCAGGATGGCGGCTTGCGGCAAAGCAAGCGCCACCGCCGGTAACAGCAGCGATTTCAGCGCCGGCCAGGCGCCGGCGGCCCAGCCTGGAAAACCGCCGGCCGGCACCAGGTGCAGCCAGACGGCGAAGACATAGATCAGCATCAGTGCGAACCAGAAATTGGGCACGGCCACGCCAAGCTGCGCCGCGCCCATCGCCACCGTGTCGCCGACCCGTCCACGCCGGCTGGCGGAAAACAGCCCGACCGGAATGGCGATGATGGTGGAGAGCGCCAGCGCGATCAGCGCCAGCGGCAGCGATACGGCAAGCCGTTCACGCACGAGATCGATGACCGGCACCGAATAGGTGTAGGATCGGCCGAAATCGAGGCTGAGCAGGCCGCCGGCCCAGTGCAGGTAACGCCAGGCAAGCGGCGCGTCGAGACCCATCTGGTTGCGCAACAGCTCCACCTGGCCGGCGCTGGCGTTCATGCCCAGCATCAGCCGCGCCGGATCGCCGGGGAGGACTTCCAGCACGGCGAACACCACGATGGAAGCCAGCACCAGCGTGGCGATGGCTATTGCGAGGCGCTTGAGAAGGTAGGCGGTCATGGGAGGTGGGGAAGCGCAACTTCGTCATCCTGGGGCGAAGCAGGAGCGAAGCGACGTCGCGAAGACCCCAGGATCCATGCCGTGACAGAAGTCGAAGAGCGCGGCGGTCCAAAACCAGCGTTGCCTCTTTCTGTCTCCAACTCACGTTCCCCCAGGTTCTGCGTGGCAGCATCGCTCATAAGTCGCGGAATGGATCCTAGGGTTTACGCAGTTCGCTGCGCTATCTGCTCCGCCCTAGGATGACGAACCGTTGTGCGAGCCTCACTCGCTCCATTTCACCTTGGTCAGGTCGTTGGCAGGGATCGGCGCGTTTTCCCACAACCCTTGCAGCTTGGCGTCCCAGACCCCGACCTTGGGCAATTCGTAGAGGAAGCCGACCACGGCATCGTCGGCAAGGATCTTTTGCGCTTCGGCATACAGTTCCTTGCGCTTGGCCTCGTCCGAGGTCAGATCCAGATCGGCGATGATCTTGTCGAAGGTCGGGTTGTCGTAATTGAAGTAGTAGTCCTTGCGCGAATAGATGCCGATGTCGTTCGGCTCGGTGTGGGAGACGATGGTCAGGTCGTAGTCTTTCTTGGTGAACACCTGATCCAGCCACTGCGCCCATTCGACCGGAATGATCTCGAGATTGATGCCGACGTCGCGAAGTTCCGAAGCGATGATCTCGCCGCCGAGCCGCGCATAGGAGGGTGGCGGCAGTTTCAATGTGGCCTTGAAGCCGTTCTCCAGCCCGGCCTCCTTCAAGAGTTCCTTGGCCTTGTTGACATTGTGCGGATAGAGACCGGTGAGGTCGACATAATATTTGTTGGCCGGCGACATATGCGAGCCGATCGGCAGACCGAGCCCGGCCGAGGCGCCGTCGATGATCGCCTTGCGGTCAAGCGCGTAGGAGATCGCCTGCCTCACCTGCAGCTTGTCGAAGGGTGGCTTCTTGTTGTTGATGGACAGGATGGTCTCGCCTTCGGTCGCGCCGACCACGACCTTGAAGCGCGGATCGTCCTTGACCTGAGAAACGCTGTCGGGGTCGAAGAAGGGGAAAGCCTGTATGTCGCCGGAAAGCAGCGCCGGCACCGCGGCGGCGGCATCGGGAACGATGCGGAATTCGGCCTTTTCGAGGAAAACAGGGGCGCCCCAGTAATGGTCCGATTTCACGAGGGTGATCGATGAACCCTTGGCCCAGCTCTCGAATTTGAAGGGCCCGGTGCCGATCGGCTTTTCCTTGTTGGTGTCGGCGGATTTCGGCGAAACGATCACCGCGTCGCCCCAGCCCATATTGTAGAGGAACGAGCCCTGCGAGTGGGTAAGCGTGACCTTCACGGTGGCGGGATCGACCACTTCGATCTTGTCGATGGCAGCAAAGAGCTGCTTCTGCGCGTTGATGGAGTTTTCCGCGCGGGCACGGTCGAGCGAAAACTTCACGTCATCGGCACTGAAATCGGTGCCGTCGTGGAATTTCACGCCGGTATGCAGCTTGAAAGTGTAGACCTTGCCGTCGTCTGAAACGGTCCAGCTCTCGGCCAGATCGGGCAGAACTTCGCTGTTCGGGCCGATGCGGGTGAGGCCCTCGAAGACGTTGGCGTATGTGACTTCCCTGATAGCCGCGGCCGCTCCTGCCGTCGGATCGAGATGCGGAGGCTCAAGCGGAATGCCGATGACCAGATCGGTCCTGGCGGCAAACGCCGACGTGGCGGTTGCGAACGCCAGCACGGCAGCGGCCAGTAGGGTCTTCCACAGTTTCATCGCTGAACTCCCCATGTGCTCAGATGCTCAAGCCGGCGGATAGAAGCGTGATTTCGCGCGGGAGTAAATTGCGTTTCGTGCTGTCGCGTCACGCGAAGTGAAATGTTTTTGCGCCGCGGCCTAATCATGCAGCCGTGCCGCGCAGCAGCACGTTGAGGCCGATCGCCATTACCTTGGCCGATTCCACCATGTCCGATATGCCGACCCACTCGTCCGGCCGGTGTGCCAGGTCGAGAATGCCCGGCCCATAGGCGATGCAGTCGTAGATGTGGCCGATCCGCGCAACGTGCTTCTGGTCGTAGGTGCCGGGCGAGATGACGTAATCGGGCTCGCGGTCGAAGATCGCATGAATGCCTTGCGCCACCGCCTTGACCACCGGCGCGTCGCGCTCGGTCATCAGCGGCAACACTTCCATCAAGTCGCGGATCTCGTAGTCGAACTTTTTGCGTTCGCGCTTCAGCCTGTCGAGAATATCAGTCACTTCGCCCTTGACCGTGGCGAGATCCTCTTCGAGCAGGAAGCGGCGGTCGATGGTCAGCCGGCAGGAATCGGGCACGTTGGGCGAGGGCAGGCCGGGCCGGAAATCCTCGGTCTGGCCGCCATGGATGGAGTTGATGTTCATGGTCGAGCGCCTGGCACCTTCAGGCACAACGGGCATGCGCGTCATCTTGCGGTCGAGAGCCGGGAACAGTTCGTCTTCGAAGGCCCGCAGCACGGCGCCCATATGGCGTACCGCATTGTCGCCGAGGAAGGGCATCGAGCCGTGGGCGATCTCACCCTTGGTCTCGATCTCCGCCCACCAGACGCCGCGATGGCCAAGGCAGATGCGGTCCTTGTTCAATGGCTCAGGGATGATGACGTGGTCGACCCTGGGTTTCGAGAAATAACCGAGCCTGGCCAGATGGGCGACGCCGCCGAAGCCACCGGATTCCTCGTCGACCGTGCCCGATATTTCGATGGCGCCGGGAAAATCGGGGAAGACTTCCATGAAGGCTTCGACGGCGATGATGGAGGCGGCCAGGCCACCCTTCATGTCGCAGGCGCCGCGGCCGTAGACCTTGCCGTCCCTGACGATGCCGGCAAAGGGATCGACGGTCCAGCCGTCGCCGGCCTCGACCACGTCGATATGCGAATTGAAGTGGACGCAGGCGCCGGGTGATCTTCCGTCGAAACGGGCCACGACATTGACGCGCGGGTAGCGATCGGTGTCGCCAGGCGTGCCTTCGGCGCGGATGAACTCGGTTTCGAAGCCGCGCTTCTTCAGCCGCGCGCCGATATATTCGGCGCAAGGCCGGTAGGCTTCGCCCGGTGGATTGATGGTTGGAAAACGGATCAGGTCGCCGGTCAGCGCCACCATCTCGTCGCGCCTTATGTCGATTGCCTTGAGGAGTCGCTCGTCCATGCCACGAGTTGAGCAGCGATCCCTGTGGTTTTGCAAGCCCCTCGATCGATCGAGCCGTGCGGCGCGTCGTTGCGGCAACTATTGCGGGAAATCGTTCAAATTCGCTGCGTTGGATTGGCGAATTGATCAAGGAGTATGTGCTATCTGTTCATCGCCATTAAAAAAGTGAAAACAACGTGATGGCGGGCAGGCAAGGGGCAATCAAAGGGGTTTGATCGTATGAAAAAGTTCTTTTTTTTGGCAGCGATGCTGGCAACCGCGCTGTTTGGTACATCGATCGCAAGTCAGGCGGCGATGCTGGTGGCGAACATCGACGTGTCGTCGCAGACGATGACCGTCAGGTATGGCTCGGCGGTTTACCGGTGGGCCGTGTCCACCGCCCGTCCGGGCTATTTCACGCCGCGCGGCACTTACCGGCCGCAGCGGACCGCGCGGATGTGGTATTCGCGAAAATACGACATGTCGCCGATGCCTTATTCCGTGTTCTTCCGCGGTGGCTACGCCATCCATGGAACGGGCGCCATCAGGCAACTCGGCCGCCCGGCTTCGCATGGCTGCGTGCGGCTGCACACGGCCAATGCCGCGACCTTCTATACGATGGTGCGGGAAGTGGGCCTCGGCAACACACGCATTGTCGTCAGCAACTAATGTCGTCCAAATCGGCTTCGTCGGCCGGCGTAGAACTCGCGTTCTCGCCGGCGGCTGGCTCAAGCGTCTGAGACGGGAGCTGGCTTGGGCCGCCGTTTGCGCCGCCAGTTGCTGATCTCCCACCGCTTGTGGAACCACATCCACTGGCCAGGATCCTCGCGCACCCAACGCTCGACCACGTCGTTCAGCATCTGGGTGGCGGCGGGGACGTCGACGCTGCCGTCGGCCGTGCGCGGCAAGACCAGCTTGTCCTCGATTTCGAGGCGGAAGCGGTTGCCCGGCAGCCTGACACAGCGCGCCGGATAGACATCGCAATCGTAGTGGCGGGCAAGGGTGCCGAGCACGCGATTGCTTTGACAGGGACGGCCGAAGAAGGTCGTCTCCAGGCCATTGGAGAATTTCTGGTCGACGAGAACGCCAATGTTGCCGCCGTTTTCCAGCACCCCGGCCAAGGCAAACGAGGCGCCGGCCATCGACGGCAGCAGCGATCCCATGGTCGAGCGACGCGTCGAAAGGATGTAGTCGGCGAGGTATGGGTTGTTGGGCGGGCGAAACAGCGCCGTGATGTTCATGCCGAAGGTGGCCGCCGCCACCGGCAGCAGCTCGAAATTGCCGAGATGGCCGGTGAAGACGATATGGGGCTGCTTTTCGGCCGCGATCTCGATGAAGTGTTCAGTGCCCCTGACCTCGATGCGGCCGGGCTTGCTGGCGGCCGGGTCATAGTCGAACAGGGCGTCAAGGAAAATGTATTCGGCGGCAAGCCGGGCCATGTTGCCCCACATGTCGGAAGCGATGGCCTGGATTTCGCCCTCGCTCTTTTCCGGATAGGCCTTGCGCAGATTGTCGATGGCGACCTGATGACGCCCGACCCTTGGACCAATGAGGCGTGCGACGCGGTCGGCGAAATTCAGCGCGCTGTCGACCGGCAGCAGGCGCAGCATCGACATGATGATCATCGCGGCGCGTGCAACCAGCCAGTAATTCACTTGGCGCAGCTGCCGACCATAGCGGAACTTCAGGTCGCGGCGAAGCTTCTTGAGCACGGAAATCAGGGCCTAGGCGACGCGCAGGATGATCTTGCCGAAGACGTCGCGGCCTTCCATGCGCTTCAGCGCCGCATCGATATCGCCGAAGCCGACCTCGGTGTCGATGATCGGCGCGACCTGTCCGGCCGCCATCTTCTGCATGGCGTTGGCCATGTTCTCCATGCGGCAGCCGAACGATCCCAGAAGTTTCAGCTGCTGCTGGAACAGCTGCATCAGGTTGATCTGCGTCGACACGCCTGATGTCGAGCCGCAGGTGACCAGCCGGCCGCCGCGCTTCAGGCACAACATTGAGCCGGCAAAGGTATCGGCGCCGACATGTTCGAACACGACGTCGACGCCCTTCTTCTTCGTCAGCTTGCGCACGACGCCTTCGAAACGGTCGTCGCGGTAGTTGATGACATGGTCGGCGCCAAGCGCCTTGGCCTTTTCGATCTTGTCGTTCGACCCGACCGTGGTGATGATCGTGCAGCCCATGCGTTTGGCCAGCTGGATTGCGGCAGAGCCGATGCCGGAGCCGCCGGCATGGATGAGGATGGTCTCGCCGGGCTGAAGTTTCGCATTGTCGAACAGCATGTGCTCGACCGTGCCAAAGGTGACGGGAGCCACCGCGGCGCCGATGTCGCTCACGCCAGGCGGCGCTGGGACCAACAGGCGCGCCGGCAGGTTGATCTTCTCCTGCGCGAAACCGTCGAGGTGGAAGCCGTGGACACCGGAGACATGTTCGCACAGATTGTCGCGGCCTTCGCGGCAAGCATGGCAAAGGCCGCAGGTGCGCGCGCCGTAGATCGACACCAATTGTCCGGGCAGCAGGCTCGAGACGCCTGGGCCGACCGCCTCGACCTCGCCGGAGGCTTCCGCGCCGACGACCAACGGCAATTTGCGCTTGGCGAAGGCCATGCCGCGCCAGCCCCAGACGTCGATATGGTTCAGCGCCACCGCCTTGATGCGCAGCGTGACTTCTCCGAGTGCGGGGGGCGGGGGAGGCGGCAGGTCCACCGTTTCAAGACGGCGGTCCTCGATAAGTTGCAATGCGCGCATTGGGCCTGTCGGTTCAGTGGGACTGAAAAAGGTCGCTTAGACCGGTTCCCGCGCCATGACAAGGCAAGTGTTCTGGCCGCCGAAGCCGAAGGAGTTCGACAGAACGCTGCGAACCTCGGCATTGCGCTTCTTGTTCGGCACCACGTCGAGCACGATCGCGGGGTCAGGATTGTCGTAATTGATGGTCGGCGGAATGACGCCTTCGCGCATGGTCATCAGCGAGAACGCGGCCTCGACGGCGCCCGCCGCCGACAGCGTGTGGCCGATCATCGACTTGTTCGACGAGATCGGCATCGAGCCGATCCGCTCGCCAAACACGGTCGACAGCGACAGATGCTCCATCTTGTCGTTTTCCGGCGTCGAGGTGCCGTGCGCATTGACGTAGTCGATCTCGTCTTCGCCCAGGCCGGCATCGGCAAGGGCAGCGCGAACGGCCGCGATCGCCGGCGAACCGTCCGGCTTGGAACGGGTGCGGTGGAAATCGTCCGCCTTTTCGCCGCAGCCACGCAAAATGCCAAGAACGGTCGCGCCACGGGCCAGCGCTGCTTCCAGCGATTCCAGCACAAGCGCGCCGGAACCCTCGGCCAGCACGAAGCCGTCGCGGTCCTTGGAAAATGGCTTGGAAGCTTTTTCGGGAATATCGTTGTGGGTCGACAGCGCCGACAGTAGCGAAAAGCGGATCAACGCCTCGGCGGTTGCCGAACCGTCGGCGCCGATGGACAGGGCCCGGTCGCATTCGCCGCGGCGGATCGCCTCGACACCGAGCTGGATGGCGGTGGCGCCGGAGGCGCAAGCGGTCGACAGCGTGATCGGCAGCCCGCGCGTGCCGAACCGGTCGGCGAGCCGGTCCGCGATCGAGCCGAACTGGGTGGTTTCGAAAATGTCGAGTTCCTTCAGGCCGCGCGCCACCCGCAGCAGCCTTTCGGCGCCGACGTCGTCCTTGTCGGAATTGTAGAGCGAGAAGCGTTCGTGCCAGTCGAGCTCGACCGGCGGCGAGGCGAGGAACAGCGGCCCGCCGAAATCGCCGGAATTCAGGCCAGCTTCGCCCACGGCTTCCTGCGCGGCGGTCTCGGCCAGTTCGTAGGTGAGGGGGCTGGCGCCCTTCGAACTCGACGGCAGGAAATCGACCATGCCGGAGATGCGGGTGTTGAGGTGGTCGATCGGAAAGCGGGTGATCGGGTGGATGCCTGATTTGCCCGAGGTCAGCGCCGCCCAATTA
The DNA here is from genome assembly GCF_006441575.1 of Mesorhizobium sp. B2-4-12. Taxonomy (NCBI): domain Bacteria; kingdom Pseudomonadati; phylum Pseudomonadota; class Alphaproteobacteria; order Hyphomicrobiales; family Phyllobacteriaceae; genus Mesorhizobium; species Mesorhizobium sp. B2-4-12. Next base: position 161,675 of record NZ_VFVC01000005.1, on the reverse strand, counting down.
TGGGCCTTGCCGACGCCAAGCGAGGTCACCACGCCGATGCCGGTGACGGCGACGATCGGCCTGCCCATGTGATCTCTGAGATTGGCCATCGGAAGCCCTCAACCTTTTATCGTTACAGCATCGCCGAACAATGCCGCCTTACGCAGCGTTGACCAGTGCCATGCCCTCGAATTGGTGATAGCCGATCGCCGTTGCAAGGACGGTTCCGGGAATGCCTTCGAACGGCTTCTCGGCGGCGGCATCAAAGACAGGGTAGGCGGCCTTGCGGTCGACGGCCAATGCGGCCAGCGCGACGGCGAACGGAAACTGCGCTTCCTTCATGTGCCCGGTCAGCGTTGAGAAACCGCGCGCGGCGATTGCCGGATTGGCATCGAGAGCGGCTTTTTCGGCGGTGGTTGCCGCATGCGCGCCGGACGCGCCCGACATGGCGAGCAACTCGCCGTTCGGCAGCTTCGCCCGGGCGAGCAGTGCGGCGATCTCGGCGTCGAGCTCTCCGCGCGACCGCCTGGCGCGGCCGGAAACGACCGGTCCGAGCTCGGCATAGATCTTGCGCCCCCGGCTCATCGCGTGTTCGCGCTGCTCCAGCACCAGGAAGGCACCGCCGGAGCCAGACACCACGCCGCCGCCCTCGGCCCCCTGCCTTTGCCAGACAGGCATCCACGGGCCGCGATGCAGATAGCCGGCCAATTCGTAGCCGAGCAACATGTCGGAATGCTCGGTCTGGAAAGCGCCGCCGACCAGGATGTGTGTCGACTGGCCGGAGCGGATGCGCGCGGCGGCCGTCTCGACGGCGGCGACGCCGGCGCCTTCCTCGCCCATGAAGGTTCTGGACGAGCCGGTCACCTTATGGACGATGGAGATGTTACCTGCGAGCAGGTTGGAAAGCTGGGCCAGGAACAGGGTAGGCCGCAATTCGGTAGTCAGCTTCTCATTGAGCAGCACATCGCGGTCGTTGCGGCTTTCCGAAGCGGCGAGAATGGCGGCATCGACCGCCTCGTCGCGCTCGCCGCCGCCGGCGGCGACAACCATGTCCATGGTGGCGCAGAGATCATCATTGCCCTTGATGCCGGCATCGTCGAGCGCAAGCCCGGCCGCATAGGTGCCGAGCCGCTGCCAGGTTTCCATCTGCCGCTGGTCGCCGCGCTTGGCGATCTGGAGGTTCCAGTCGACCTCCGGCAGCGGATGGATGGTGTAGGGCGCAAAACGCGCCGCTTCGAGCACCGGCTGCAGGCCTGGTTGCGCGAGCTTCTGCCAATGGGCTTCCGGGCCTTCTCCCAATGAGGAGACAAGGCCGATTCCAGTGATGACGACGTCGCGGGGGCTGCTCATGAGCGGCTTTGTGGGTCAGGCGGCGGAGCGCGTCAAGGTCGCGGCGCTCAACTGACGTCAGGCGGTCTTGGCGGCAACCAGCGCGTCGATCTTGGCGCACAGGTTCTTCATGACGAAGTAATCGTCGGTGGAAGCCTTGCCGTCATTGACTTCCTGGGTCCACTTTTCCAGCGGCACCTTGATGCCGAATTCCTTGTCGATGGCGAAGACGATGTCGAGGAAGTCGAGACTGTCGATACCGAGATCGTCGATCGTGTGGCTTTCGGGCGTGATGGTGTCGATATCGATCTCGCTGGTGTCGGCAATGATCTTGGCGACTTTGTCGAACGTGGTGGACAAGGGCTTTTCCTTCTTTGCGGGCGGAATCTGTCCGCAGCTTGGTTTGGGCGCTGTCTAATCGGTTTTTCCCGGCAGGAAAAGGCCTGATGAGCCGGGCGCAGATGGGAAGCATGCCCAAGAAACGCAAGAAGGTCCGCCGGTCAAGCGGCAGTTCCGCCGGTTCACGTTCCGGCAGCTGCCGGCGATGGCAAATCGCCGCCGTCTTGCCGGTCCTCGGGCCGGTCCTCAGAAAGTGACGCGGCCGAGCACGCGCAGGCCGTCGCCCTGCGGCTCGACGACCACGGCTTCGCCCTCGCGCGGCGAGATGCCGGTGAGCGCGACGATGTTTTCCAGGTGGGTGACCATGACCAGATTGTCGGAGCCGGAATAAGCGCGGATTTCCTTCAGGATGCCGGCGATCTGCGCGGCCTTCTGCCCATCGTCGCCCTTCAAGAGGTCGAGCGGCGCGAACAGTTTCGGCTCGGCCTCGAAGGCGATGCGCGCTGTGTCGAGGCAGCGGCAGTAGCGGCTGGAGAGCACGCGCTCAACGGGCGCCGCGCGGGCGGCAAACAGGGCGCCTATCCTGCTCGCCTGCTGCTTGCCGCGCGCCGACAGATTGACCTGGGTGCCGCAGTTGTCGATGTCGAAATTGGCGGGGTCACTGGTGCCGGTGACCATGGCGTGGCGAAGCAGAACCACATGGCCGCCGTCACGCAGCAGCGCCCACCCGGCATCCGTTGCGTGGGCCGCCACAGGCACAACAAGCAGGAACAACGCCAAGGCCAATCGGAACATCGTCACCTTCCAGGAGCCCGGCATCGGCCTCCGACGATTCGCATATAGGCATTGGAAGGCAGACACAAAGACAAGCCAAGAACCGGCCGCGTTCCGAGCCTCACTTTTTAGCGAGTTGCTTCCTCACCAGATCGATCTTCTGGCCGGCAAGATGACAAACCATACGTTGCGTTTCCAGAAGAGTTCGCCGACTTTCAGATATTCCGGTGGTCATCGCTGGGGCGGCTACTGTGGATATTGCCGCGATTGCGCCCCGGGCATGGCTCGCCTATCCCTGAAAAAATGTCTCCGCTCACGGAAACCGTCCTCTTCGTCTTCAGCCTGGTCGCGCTCGGCTATCTCGCCGGGCTTACCGGCTATCTCAGGCCGGCGAGCGGCGAGGGCATATCCGATTTCGCGGTTTCGGTGGCGATGCCGCTGCTTTTGTTCCAGACCATGGTGAAAGCGGATTTCCACGGCGTGGCGCCCTGGCCGCTGTGGGGCGCCTACTTCACGGCGGCGGCGATCACCTGGACCGCCGGCCATGTCGTCATCACGCGGATATTCGGACGCGATGCCCGCGCCGGCGTCGTCGGAGGCGTCTCGTCGGCCTTTTCCAACATCGTGCTGCTCGGCGCTCCCTTCATCCTCGGCATATTCGGCCCGAGTGGCTTCGAAGTTCTGTCGCTGCTGGTTTGCGTGCACCTGCCGATCATGATGATGGCGTCGATCGTGCTGTTCGAAATGTTCGGCCGCGGCAGTGGCGAGCATGTGCATCCGCTGCGGGTCCTGCACAGTTTCCTGAAGCGGCTGTTCATCAACCCGCTGATCATCGGCATTCTCCTGGGGCTGGCGTGGCGGCTCGGCGGCGTGCCATTGCCGGCCCTCGTGACGCGGCTGGTCGAGGCCCTGGCAAACACCGCCGGGCCGGTGGCGCTGTTCGCCATGGGGCTCAGCCTGCGCCGCTTCGGCATATCGGGCAATGTGCGGCCGGCACTGGCGCTTTCGGCGCTGAAACTGTTCCTGATGCCGGCGCTGGTTCTGGGCTTCGTCTGGCTGCTCGGCCTGCCGCCCTTGACAGCCAAGGTGGCCGTCGTGGTGGCGGCGCTGCCGTCCGGCATCAATTCCTATCTTATCGCGGTGCAGTTCAACACCGGCCAGGCGCTGGCATCGAACCAGATGACGATCGCCACCGCCTTTGCCGCCGTTACCACGGCCTTCTGGCTGACGATTGTTTTGCATGTCTTTGGGTAGGATATGTCGATACACACCCTTCAGCGAACCACGGTTGCTCTCGTTATGGGCTGGCCCAAGCCCTATATGCCATCTTGCGATTGCTTGCGGGCCTTGCCCTAGGTAAAGAGCAGGCTCCAGTCATGCGCACGCTTCACGCAGAATTCACAGACCGGCCCGTTAGCGCGCCGAACGGAGGATAGACCATGCTTCAGAAAACCAGCCATTTCATGCGGCAGGCCAATCTCATCAATGGCGAATGGGTCCCGGCCGACAGCGGTCAGACGGTCGACGTCACCAACCCGGCCACCGGTCTCAAGATCGGCACGGTGCCGAAGTCGGGCAAGGCCGAAACGCGCCGCGCCATCGAAGCCGCCGATGAGGCATTCAAGACCTGGCGCAAGACCACCGCTCTCGAGCGCTCGAAGCTGCTGCGCAAGCTGCATGACGCGATGATGGACAATCAGGACGTGCTGGCCGAGCTCTTGACCATCGAGCAGGGCAAGTCGCTGTTCGAATCGAAAGGCGAGATCGGTTCGGCCGCTGCCTACATCCTGTGGTTTGCCGAAGAAGGCCGCCGCGCCTATGGCGACATCGTACCGTCGCCGTGGGCGGACCGCCGCATCCTGGTGACGAAGGAACCGGTCGGCGTCATCGCCGCCATCACGCCGTGGAATTTCCCGTCCTCGATGCTGGCCCGCAAGCTCGGTCCGGCCCTTGCCGCCGGCTGCACCGCCGTCGTCAAGCCAGCCTCGCAGACGCCGTATTCGGGTCTCGCCTGGGGCGCGCTTGCGGAGGAAGTCGGCTTCCCCAAGGGCGTCGTCAACATCCTGACCGGCGCCGCCGGCGAGATCGGCGATGAGATCTGCGCCAATCCGCTGGTCAAGAAGATCACCTTCACCGGATCGACAGAGGTCGGCAAGATCCTCATCCAGAAGTCGTCGGCCACGGTCAAGAAGGTGTCGATGGAGCTTGGCGGCAACGCGCCGTTCATCGTCTTCGACGATGCCGACATCGACCGTGCCGTCACGGGCGCCATCACTGCCAAGTACCGTAACTCCGGCCAGACCTGCGTCTGCACCAACCGCTTCCTCGTCCAGGCGGGCGTTTATGACAGGTTCGTCGAGAAGCTGGCCGCGGCCAGCAACGGACTGAAGGTCGGTTCCGGCCTTGAGGAGGGCGTGCAGCAGGGACCGCTGATCGACGAGAAGGCGGTCGAGAAGGTCGAGGAATTCATCGCCGACGCCACCTCCAAGGGCGGTAAGGTTGTTGCCGGCGGCAAGCGCCATGCGCTTGGCGGTTCGTTCTTCCAGCCGACGGTGATCGCCGACGCCACGCCCAAGATGCGCTTCATGAAGGAAGAGATTTTTGGCCCGATCGCGCCGGTGTTCAAATTCGAGACCGAGGAAGAGGCGGTGGCGCTCGCCAACGACACCGAGTTCGGCCTTGCCTGCTATTTCTACACCGGCGATCTCGGCCGCGCTTTCCGGGTCATGGAAGGCCTGAAATACGGCATGGTCGGCGTCAACGAAGGTCTCATCACCACGCCGGAGGCGCCGTTCGGCGGCGTCAAGGAATCGGGTCTGGGCAAGGAAGGCGGACACCAGGGCATCGAGGATTACCTCGATACCAAATATGTCTGCATCGGCGGCCTCGGCCTCTGATAGAGCTTCCCGGATGGGAAGGCCGTTGGTCTTCCCATCTCTCATGGAAGACCAGCCGAACTCTTCTGGATCAACTGGCGTTTGCGGGCATGGCGATGAAGGACGGCGAGGTTTTCGGCACGACGCAGGCAGGCGATCCGGTGCGCCGCTTCACGATCCGAGGCGGCGGAATCACCGCCAACATCATCGGGCTGGGCGCCATCATTCAGGATTTGCGCCTGACCGGACACGATGCGCCGCTGGTGCTCGGCTACGGCAATCTGGAAGCCTATGAAACCGATACTGCCTTCTTCGGCGCGGTGGTTGGCCGCTATGCCAATCGCATCGCCGACGGCCGCTTCACGATTGGCGGCAACCGTTACCAGACGGAACGCAACTTCCTCGGCAAGCATACGCTGCATGGCGGCTCGCAAGGCTATTCGCATCGGCCGTGGGCGGTTTCGCTGCATGGCAGGGACTTCGTCACGCTGACGCTGCATGATCCGGACGGTGCGATGGGTTTTCCCGGCGCGCTCGATGTCACCTGCACCTACCGGTTGAAGATCCCCGGCACGCTCAGCGTCGAACTGACGGCGACCTGCGAGGAGCCGACGCTGTGCAATCTCACCCAGCACTCCTATTTCAACCTGGATGATGGCGGCGCCGGCGACATCCTCGACCACCGGATGATGCTCAATGCCGGCGCCTATCTGCCGGTTGATGGCGACATGATCCCGACCGGCGTGGTCAAGCCGGTCGACGGCACGCCCTATGATTTCCGTCAGGCACGGCCGTTGCGCATGGAAACCGAGGGCGAGCAGCTTCCCTACGACCGGAATTTCTGCCTTGCCTCGACGCGCGGGCCGCTGAAGCAGGCGTCATGGACGCAAGGGGCGAGTTCAGGTGTCGAAATGGAGGTCTGGACCACGGAGCCCGGTATTCAGCTCTACACTGGTCAGTACGTGACGCCGCGCACCGGGCTGGAGGGGCGCGGCTACAAGCCTTTCTGCGGCTTCTGCCTGGAGCCGCAGACATGGCCGGATGCACCGAACCGGCCGTATTTCCCGCAGGCGACGCTGTGGCCTGGCGCGATCTACCACCATGTGACGGAATACCGGTTCCGCCTGCCTTAAATCTCCGAGGATCAGGTTGGACCTAGGCCGTCGAACGCAGTTCGCAGAGTCTCGAATGGCGCCAGCGCGCCGCTAACCTGCACCACGGCGGCGGCGACACGATGGGCCCGGCGGACGGCTTCCCGAGGGCCATGACCGGCAAGACGCGCCGCGAGATAGCCGCCATTGAAGGAATCGCCGGCGCCGGTCGTGTCGGCGGGGGCAGCGACATGGATCGCGGGCACATCCTCCACTGTCGCGTTTTCGGCAACCAATGCCGGCTGCTCGCCATTCTTGACGACAACTTCGCCGACCTGTCGCCCGAGCCGCTCCGCGGTTGCCCGTGGCGATGCATCATCAAACAGCATCTGCTCGTCGGGGAAGGTCGGCAACGCGATGTCGGTGACATCAAGCGCTTCGACGATCGCCGCCTGCGCGTCCTGGCGGTTGCGCCAGAGCCGTGGCCGGTAATTGGGATCGAAGGCGATCAGCGAGCCAGCCGCCCGCGCCTTTGCCAGGGCCGTCACCAGCGTTTTGCGCGCGGCCTCGTCCAGAATTGCCAAAGTGATTCCGCTGAAGTAGACAAGCGACTGATTTTTCAGGCTTTTCGACAGTGCCTCAGCGTCCGACGCGAGCTGCCGTGCGGCGGCGTCGCCGCGCCAGTAGGTGAAGGAGCGCTCGGCGCCGGTCAACGTGATCGCATAGAGGCCGGGGCGCGCTCCCGGTATCACCGGGCTGGAGCCGATGCCGATGCCGTTTTCGACGAAGAAGCCGATCTGGCCCTGCGAGAAGGGGTCGTCGCCGAAGGCCGAGACATAGGTTGCCGGCCGGTCCCCGCTCAACGCATGCAGCGCCCACAGTGTGTTGAACGTGTCGCCGGCAAAACCCATGCGCCAGTTGGGGCCGGTCTGCCCCGACAATTCGAGCATGCATTCGCCGATCGAGGCGACGCCGTTTCCCGCCATCTGCAATCCTCCAGTGATTTTGGTGCTGTAGCTTTTTGCCGGCGACAGCGCCATGCTTGGCAAGCAGGCTTTTTTCCGCCACAGCGTTTCCCACGGCCTGGCGGGATGCGATCCTCCCGGCAGAACGTTGTCCGCAGAAGAGGAACCGGTTTGGCATCGTTATGGCGTTATCTCCTGGCAGGTCTTGGTCTGGCTGCTCTGCTGGTCGGCGTTCTCGCGATCGTCTATCTGACCGCGCCGCAATCGGCACAGCCCATCGGCCCGGATGTCTCGCGGACAAAGACCACGGACAACGGGCTGTTCATGGCGAGCTTCGCGCCGGAGAGGGGCGTCGTGCGGCAGGGCGAGCTGGAATCCTGGCTGCTGACCTTGAAGACGAAGGCCGGTGCGCCGGTGGAGGGGGCCGCGATCACCATCTCCGGGGGAATGCCGCAGCACAATCACGGCCTTCCGACCAGCCCGCAGGCGACCGACTATCTCGGCGACGGCCGCTATCGCATCGAGGGGGTGAAATTCACGATGAGCGGCTGGTGGCAGCTGCACTTCGCCATCTCGGCCACCGCCGGCTCCGACACGGTGCTGTTCAACGTGGTGCTGTGAGCGATCGATGAAGCGTCTTTTCTTCTTTCTGGCGCTGACAGTGGCGGCCATCCTCGCTGGCTGCGGCAAACCGGATTTCTCCGACGCCGAGAAGAAGACCATCGCTTCTCTGGCGTTGAACACGCTGCCGCTTCTGAAGCCCGACACCACCAACCGTTTTGCCGACGTGCCGGCGGCCGCGGCTTTTGGCTCGACGCTGTTCTTCGACGTAGGGATGAGTCGCGACGGTACGGTGTCCTGCTCGACCTGCCACAAGATCGACCGGCAGTTCCAGGATGACCTGCCGCAGGCGGTGGGCATCGGCCGCACCAACCGCCGCACCATGGCGCTGGCCGGCGTGGCGCGCGACCCCTGGTTGTTCTGGGACGGCCGTCGCGACAGTCTGTGGGCGCAAGCGTTGACGCCGCTGGAAAATCCGCTGGAGCAGGCGGGAAACCGCGCCACCTATGCGCACTACATCAAGGCGCGCTTCGGCGAACGTTATGAGCGCATCTTCGGGCCGCTGCCCGATTTCTCCGGCATTCCGCTCAATGCCAGCCCGCTTGGAAGCGATGCCGAGAGGGCTGCCTGGAACGCGATGAGCGACGCGCAGCGCGACGCCGTCAACCGCGTCTATGCCAACATAGGCAAGGCGATCGCGGCCTTCGAACGCTCGATCGAACCGGCACAGACGCGTTTCGACCGCTTTGCGCTCGACCTCGTCACAGGCGCCGAGCCGAAAGACGACGCGGCCTTTTCCAGGGAGGAGATCCTTGGGCTGAAACTGTTCATCGGCAAGGCCAATTGCGTGACCTGTCACAACGGCCCGCGCTTCACCGACAACGGCTTTCACAACACGGGCGTGCCGCCTGTCGCAGGTCTGCCGCCGGATCGCGGACGCATCGACGCGGTGGCACAGGTAGAGGCTGACCCGTTCAACTGCTTCGGCGCGTATCGGGATGGCGACGTCAGCGCCTGCGGCGAGTTGCGCTTCATGGTCAAGGACGCGCCGGAACTGATCCGCGCCTACAAGACACCGTCGCTGCGCGGCGCGGCAACACGCCCGCCCTATATGCACGCCGGTCAGTTTTCGTCGCTCGACGAGGTGGTTGCGCACTACGCCAAGGCTGCACCGAGCGTCGAAGGTGTATCCGAAATCCATCCGCTGCAGCTTTCGGATCGCGAGCGCGCGGCGCTGGTGGCGTTCCTGAAGACGCTTTCGGAATAGGCTCTGTTTTCTTATTTGACCATAATCTCGTCCGAAAACCGGCGTCTGCTTTTCGGGATCATGGTCATCGATCCTTCACCGTCTCCATCGCCACGAAGGTGGAGGTCTGCGCGACATGAGGCAGGGCCGAAATACGCTCGCCGAGCACGCGGCGATAGGCGGCAATGTCCCTGGTGCGCACCTTCAGCAGATAGTCGAAGCTCGACGCCATCATGTGGCACTGCTCGATCTCCGGCACGCCCTGAACGGCGCGGTTGAAAGCGTCCAGCGCGGCGGAACGGGTGTCCGACAATTTCACCTGGACGAAGGCGACATGGCCTTCGCCCATGCGCTCCCGATCAATGATCGCCTGGTAGCCTCTGATAAAGCCGTCCTTCTCTAGCCGCTTCACCCGCGCTTGCACGGGTGTCTTGGAAAGACCGACCTTTGCCGCCAGTTCGGACATGGAAAGCCGGCCGTTGCTCGCCAGCGCCGACAGGATGTTCCTGTCGATCCGGTCCAATTGGTCTTCTGTCATGAAAAACATAGTCCGTTTAATGAATTTATGGCGCTATGATAGATCATATGGGCTAAAATGTCGATTTCTTTGGACCGACGAAAATTCGCGCCTGTGCTAGCTTGCGCCATTCGGTCCGGTGACCGCCGGGCCGCTCCCTTATGCTTGCTCATAGGACCGCCATGCCGCTCGACGCCATCCGCCAGCAGATCCGTGCCAACTACCTGCCCGACGAAGACGAGGCGCTGAAGCGTCTGGCGGAGACGACGGGGCTCTCGGCCGAGAACCGCAGGGCGATTTCGGCCCGCGCCGCCGACCTGGTGCGGGCGGTGCGCGGCTCGTCGGATCCACGGCTCATGGAGGTCTTCCTCTCCGCCTATGGCCTCTCCACCAAGGAAGGCGTGGCGCTGATGTGCCTGGCCGAGGCGCTGCTGCGCGTGCCTGATACCGAGACGATGGACGATCTCATCGCCGACAAGATCGCGCCGCACGATTGGTCGGCGCATTCTGGCGGTTCGAGCTCGATCTTCGTCAATGCTTCGACCTGGGCGCTGATGCTAACTGGCCGCGTACTCGACGAGGGCGAGGGCGGCATCGAAGGCACGTTGCGTTCGATGGTGCGGCGATTGGGCGAGCCGGTCATCCGCAAGGCGGTCGCCGCCGCCATGCGCGAAATGGGCGAGCAGTTCGTGCTCGGCCGCACCATCGCGGAAGCCGTCAAGCGCGGCAGGCCGATGATCCAGAAGGGCTATCTCTATTCCTTCGACATGCTGGGCGAGGCCGCCCGCACCGAGGCCGACGCCTTGCGCTACCACAGCGCCTATGCCGACGCCATTTCCTCGCTCGATTCCGGTTCCAACAGCCCCGACATCCGCCAGAACCATGGCATCTCGGTCAAGCTCTCGGCGCTGCATCCACGCTATGAGGTGGCGCAGAAGGAAGAGATGCTGCCGGTCATGGCCGAGCGCCTGCTGACGCTGGCGCTCGCAGCGCGCCATTCGCGCATGGGCCTCAATATCGATGCCGAGGAGGCCGACCGCCTCGATTTGTCGCTCGACGTGATCGAGCGGGTGCTGGCCGAGCCGGAACTCGCCGGCTGGAATGGTTTCGGCGTCGTCGTCCAGGCCTATGGGCCGCGCGCCGCGTTTGCCATCGACTGGCTCTACGCGCTGGCGAAGAAGTACGATCGCACCATCATGGTGCGGCTGGTGAAGGGCGCCTATTGGGACACCGAGATCAAGCGGGCGCAGACGCTTGGGCTTTCCGGCTATCCCGTCTTCACCCGCAAGGCCAACACCGACGTCTCCTACATAGCCTGCGCCAAGAAGCTACTTGGCATGACCGACCGCATCTATCCGCAATTCGCCACGCACAACGCCCACACCGTCGCGGCCATCCTGTCCATGGCGGGAGATCGCGATTGCTTCGAGTTCCAGCGCCTGCATGGCATGGGCGAGGCGCTGCACGAGACGGTGCGCAAGGCCGAAGGCACGCGCTGCCGCATCTATGCGCCGGTCGGCGCGCATTCCGACCTGCTGGCCTATCTGGTTCGCCGGCTGCTGGAGAACGGCGCCAATTCCTCCTTTGTGCACCAGCTGACCGACGAGGATGTCGAGCCGGAGGACATTGCCCGCGATCCGCTCGATACGATCGAGCACCAGGGGCCGGCCGCCAATCCGGCGATTACCCGGCCTTCCCAGATATTCGGAGCCGGCCGCCGCAATTCGAAGGGATTCGACATCACCGACACGGTGACGCTCGCGGCAATCGACAAGGCAAGGGCGGCCTTTGCCGGGCCGGACCGCTGGCACGCCAAGCCGATCACGCGCGCCGCGGGCGCCGGCAAGCAGCGCCCGATCGTCAATCCGGCGAAACCCGGCGAGGTGGTCGGCACGGTTCACGAGGCCACCGCCGAGCAGGTCTCGACCGCCGTGCGCATCGCGGTGGAAGCACAGCCGGCCTGGGCTAGACGTCCAGTTGCCGAACGTGCCGCCATCCTCAACCGCGCCGCCGATCTCTATGAAGCCAATGCTGTCGAATTTTTCGCGCTGGCAACCCGCGAAGCCGGCAAGTCGTTGGCCGACGGGGTCGCCGAGGTGCGCGAGGCCGTAGACTTCCTGCGCTACTACGCCGCCGAGGCGGCAAATGCCGAAGCGGGCACCGAGGCGCGGGGCGCCATCGTCTGCATTTCGCCGTGGAATTTCCCGCTCGCCATTTTCACCGGTCAGGTCGCGGCGGCACTCGTCACCGGCAATTCGGTGATCGCCAAGCCGGCCGAGCAGACGCCGCTGATCGCCTTCCGCGCCGTCGAATTGCTGCGCGAGGCCGGCGTGCCGGAAGACGTTATCCAGCTTCTGCCAGGCGACGGCCCGTCGGTCGGCGGGCCGCTGACCGCCGACCCGCGCATTGCAGGTGTCTGCTTCACCGGGTCGACCGAGGTCGCCAAGCTGATCGAAAAGCAGCTGGCCGAGACCGCCGCGCCAGATGCCATGCTGATCGCCGAGACCGGCGGCCTCAACGCCATGATCGTCGATTCCACGGCCCTGCCGGAACAGGCGGTACGCGATATCCTGGCCTCGGCCTTCCAGAGTGCGGGCCAGCGCTGTTCGGCGCTGCGCGTGCTCTATGTGCAGAAGGACGTCGAGAAGAAGATGCTGGAGATGCTGAAGGGCGCGATGGAAGCGCTCAACGTCGGCGATCCCTGGCTGATCTCGACCGATGTCGGTCCGGTCATCGATGACGAGGCCCAGGCCTCGATCAGCGATTATTGCACCAAGAAGGGCCTCGAGGGCAGGCTGATCGCCAAGCTCGAAGCTCCGAAGGACGGCCGCTTCGTGGCGCCGCACGTCTTTCGGGTCAAGGGCATCGAGGAGATGGAGCGCGAGGTATTCGGGCCGGTGCTGCACGTTTCGACGTTCGACGCCGACGAGATCGATGCGGTGATCGCGGCGATCAATCGCAAGGGCTATGGCCTGACCTTCGGGCTGCACACCCGTATCGAAGGCCGCGTGCAGCATTTCGTCGACGGCATCCATGCCGGCAACATCTATGTCAACCGCAACCAGATCGGCGCCGTGGTTGGATCGCAACCGTTCGGCGGCGAGGGGCTGTCCGGTACGGGACCAAAGGCCGGCGGGCCGCACTATCTCCGACGCTTCCGCAAAGGCCCCGAGGCCGGCACGCATGTGCAGGACGGCCACAAGGTGACGGCGACCGAACTGGCCGACAATCTGCCGGATCCGGCGCTTGGCGGCTGGTCGACCCGGCCGGACCGGATCGCCATCCTGCGCAAGCATCTGCGCGGCAAGGGAGCGGCGGCGATCGCTGCCGCCGCCGGCATCGATTTCGGCCAGGTCGATTTGCCCGGGCCGACCGGCGAGGCCAACACGCTGTCGCTGTCGCCGCGCGGCCGGGTGCTGTGCCTCGGTCCCGACGCTGATACGCTGCTTGCCCAGACCATCCAGGCGCTCGCCGCCGGCAATGCGGTGCTTGCCGTGGCACCCGGAGCGCCGGCCGCACTTTCCGCATTGATCGGGAAAGGCCTGCCTCTGGCCGCGATCGATGGCCGGCCCGATCCGGTCGAGGCGCGGTCGTTACGCGTCGATGTCGTTGCTTTTTCCGGGACGCCCGAGGCGGCGCGCATCGTGCGCAAGGTCATTGCCGAGCGCAGCGGACCGATCGTGCCGCTGGTCAGCGAGGTGCTCAATCCGGCGGCCTATGCGCATGAGCGGGCTGTCTGCGTCGACACCACGGCGGCGGGCGGTAATGCGAGCCTGCTCGCCGCGGCCTGAGCCGGCGCGGCTGGCCTCGACGGGCGTGCCGCGGCACGGAAATTTTCCGACCTCGTGGCCCAAACCGTGTGCGACGCGAAAAGCGTATAGCCTTCCGCTATGCGGCCGGCGCGCGGCGCTCTAGCATGTCGATGCCGAGCAGGTTGCGCACATTCGGCCGCGCCGCCACGAGGTCGGCGATCGTGTAGCGGGCCAGCACGGCGAAGAAGGCGTTGAGCGCCTCGCGCAACGCCGAATTCAGCGCGCAGCTGTCGACCAGCGGGCATTCGGCGGCGTCGTTCTCGAAACATTCGGCCATGGCGAAGCTTTCCTCGGTGACGCGCACGACGTCGAACAGGCTGATCGCCTCGGCTGCGCGGCCAAGCCGGACGCCGCCATTCCTGCCGCGCACGGTCTCGACAAGGCCGTTCTCGACCAGTGGCTGCAGGATCTTGAAAAGGAAAAGCTCCGATACGGAATAGGCGGCCGCGATCTCTGGAATGCGGCTCAACCGGTCATTGTTGGCGGCACAGTACATCAGGATGCGCATGGCATAGTTGGTTTGGCGCGTTAGCCGCATCTTGTCCTCGCTAGGCGCTGGCGCAACCCACGCCAGATTCCAAAACTTTGCCGCGCGGCTCCCATCCGGAATTCGAATTCGCCACGCTGGCCTCGATCCGAATATGGCTTATACCTTGGAATAATTCCAGACTGCCATCGTTTGATAGATGAATATTCTCGTCAACTTTATGTGCGCAGTGGAGCGAAAAGCTTAGGAAAACGGTCGTCGCGGGCATTTTGGCGGCCGAAGCACTAGATAGGCTGGGATCGACGAGGAGCGGCTCATCATGTCTCAATCGGCCCAGTCCCTGGCGCCCGTCCGTTTCGACACCGACGCGGCCGCCAAACTCTCCGCGCTGCGGCGAACCAAATTCATCGCCACGGCCGCTCTGGCGCTTTGCGTGCTGGTGTTTGCGCTGGCCAAGTCGTTCCAGGGCACCTATCCGTGGCTGGGGTTCGTCGCTGCCTTCGCCGAGGCGGCGACCATTGGCGGCCTCGCCGACTGGTACGCGGTGGTGGCGCTGTTCAGGCGGCCGCTCGGGCTGCCGATCCCGCACACCGCCATCATTCCGGAAAACCAGAACCGCATCGCCGATAATCTCGGCCGCTTCATCGAGGTCAACTTCCTGGCGCCGGAACCGGTGCGGGAAAAGCTGGCCGAGGTCGATTTTTCAGCGCTGGTCGCCGACTGGCTGGCCGACGCCGAGCGCGCCGCCGGCCTGTCGCGCTTCGTCGTGCGGCTGGTGCCGCAGACGCTTGCCGCCGTCGAGCAATCCGGATTGCGCGGCTTCGTCACCAGCCGCATGCTCGAGCAGATCGAAAAGGTGCCGTTGGCGCCACTGGCCGCCGAACTGTTGTCGGCACTCACCGATGACCGCCGACACCAGAAGCTGTTCGACGAATTCATCAAGGTGATCGGCCGTTTCCTCAACGATGAGCAGGCGCTGGCGACGATGCGCGAGAAGATCCGCGAGGAACTGCCATCGCTGTTCAACCTGTTCAGGGCCGACGCCTATCTGCTGAAGAAGATCGTCGCCTCCGCGGGCTCCCTGCTCGACGAGGTCCGGGCCGATCCCAACCATCCAATGCGCGCCGAGTTCGACCGATTCGCGCAAGGCTTCGTCGAGCGGCTGCGGACGTCGAAGCAGTATGCCAGGCGTGCCGAGAAGATGAAGCACGATTTCCTCGCCAGACCGGAAGTCAGGGCGCTGGCCGGCGATATGTGGGAGAGCCTCAGCCTGTTCATCGAACAGGACGCCAAGGCGCCGAATTCGGTGATCCGCGCGCATCTCGCCAACATGTTCGTCGAGGTCGGGCGGCACCTTGCCGGCGATGCGCAGATCCGGGCCGACATGAACCAGGGGTTCGTCGTGGCGCTGGCCTCCTTCGTCGAGAGCCAGAAGAGCGGCGTGTCGAAATTCATCGCCGATCAGGTCAAGCGCTGGGACCTGGCGCAACTGACGCGGCTGATCGAGATGAACATCGGCAGGGACCTGCAATATATCAGGTTCAACGGTATGATCATCGGCGGGCTGGCGGGTATCGTGCTCTACACGATCGAGCTGCTGCTCCCGGTCAATTGATGCGCCTCGATCGCCAGCCTGTGTTCGAAATGGACATGTGGCTTCCCAGTGCTATTCTCCCCGTGAGGGCACCATCGGCGCAACATGGGGAGAAGACATTATGGCAAAGCAACCGGAATCCGATTCCTTCATGGACATGTTCGGCAGATTCGGCCGCGACCTGAAGATGCCCAACGTCGATGTCGAGGCAATCCTTACCCATCACCGCAAGAACCTCGAAGCCCTTGAGAAATCGGCGCGCGCCAATGCCGCCGGTGCATCCTCGGTGCTGTCAAGACAACGCGAAATGCTGCAGGACACGCTGCGCGAGGTTGCCGACATGGCGCAGAGCTACCGGGCGCCGGGGAACCCCCAGGAACTCCTGGCCAAGCAGACGGAGTTCGCCAGGAAATCCTTCGAGGCCGCCCTGAAAAATGCCGGTGAAGTAGCCGAACTGGCGAGGGAATCCGGCACCGAATCGATCGATATCCTGCGTGCGCGCATCAAGGAGGCGATGGAGGAAATCCGCGCCGGCTATGGGCAGAAGTAAGGCTTTGATGGACTGCGGTTCCGCCTTCGTCCGGGGGCGCCGGTTCGCAATCCCGCAACCTTGCGCATAGTTGCACCAGCGCAACGCTATCGCTCGCGCCCGTTCTTGACGGTCAGAAAATCCGAATTCGACCTGCCATTGCAAGGCAAAGCATGGCACGAATCGGCCGGAATTCGGCGGAACGGATTCATGCGCGACGAATTGACAGAAGCACTCAGTTCGTGGTCCGGAGGCGCTGCAAGCTATCGGGAAAGCAGGAATGACTGAAATACGGCCTAAAACGCCGCCGACCTACGAGCAGTTGAGGACGATGTCCGGGCAGGAGCTCGGCGTCTCGGAATGGACCACGGTCGACCAGAACCGTATTAACCAGTTCGCCGAATGCACCGGCGACCATCAATGGATCCATGTCGACCCCGAACGCGCGCGGCGGCAAAGCCCGTTCCGCACGACGATCGCGCATGGGTACCTGACGCTGTCGATCATCGGCGCGCTGGCGCTCGGTATGGGCATCGTGCCGGAAAATACGCAGGCCGCTTTCAATTACGGCTTCGACAAGGTGCGCTTCCTGGCACCGGTCAAGGTCGGTGCGCGCATCCGGCTGCGCACCACGCTGCTTTCCATGGAAGACAGAGGGCCTGGCCAATACCTGATGAAGGCCGCCAACACGGTCGAGATCAAGGGTGAGGAGAAGCCGGCGCTGACGGCGGAAACGCTGGTCATGCTCTATGAGCGCCGCAAGCGGGCAGGGGCCTGAGCGGTGTCCGCCCGCACAATCAGCTGGCCGACAACCGCGTAAACAGGTCACGCAATCCCGGGCTGTGGACGGCCGGAAATGCGCAACGAGAAGAGCGCAAGCACCAGCGCGACCAGCGCCAGGGCGGTTGACGTCTCGAAGGTGACCTGCATGCCCCGGGCGGCCGAAGCGGAACTCAGCAGGTCCTGACCTGTTCCTTGCCGAGTGCCGGCCGATGCAACCGCGAATATGGCGCCCATCAGAGAAGCGCCGGTGATGAGGCCGAGATTGCGCGACAGGTTGAGCAGGCCTGATATGACGCCGCGCTCGCTGGCACCGACACCGCTCATGACAGCCGCGTTGTTGGATGTCTGGAACAGGGCGTAGCCGAAGCAGGTGACGGTGATCGGACCGACATAGCTGGCAATGCCGACCGTCGTCATGGCGAGCGACAGAAGGGCTGTACCCGTGGCGAGGCTGATCAGGCCGGCGACCATCATCCTGTGGGCACCAAACCGATCCGAAAGCCGCCCGGCCAGCAGCGCCGACAATGTCGAGACAAGCGGCCCGGT
The DNA here is from genome assembly GCF_006441575.1 of Mesorhizobium sp. B2-4-12. Lineage (NCBI taxonomy): Bacteria > Pseudomonadati > Pseudomonadota > Alphaproteobacteria > Hyphomicrobiales > Phyllobacteriaceae > Mesorhizobium > Mesorhizobium sp. B2-4-12. Next base: position 144,247 of record NZ_VFVC01000005.1, on the reverse strand, counting down.
CGAAAGCACCACGCCGACCATCGCGGCATCCAGCCCCAGCCCCCGCGACAGATAGAACGGGGCGACGACCAGGGTCGCCATTATCACCGTGGCGACGATGAGGCTCATGGCCAGGCTGGCGCTGAGCCGCAAATCACGGAAGCTGGCAAGCTGGACCAGGGGGGTGTTTACGCTCCGCTGCGCGACAGCGAACAGCGCAATGCCGAGGGCGGTGACAGCCAGCAGGCCGATGTTGAGCGTTCCGAAATTACCCCGGCCAAGCGTCATGGCCATCGCATAGGCGGCCAGCGTCAAGGCCAGCAGGACGGTGCCTGTCGCGTCGAACTTGCCTTGAACAGGTTGCGCCGTCTTGTTGCCGGCAGGCAGGGCTCGCCAGGCGAGGGCGAAGGTCAGGAAACCCAGCGGGACATTGATGAGGAAGATCGCCCGCCAGCCGAGACCGGCGATCAGCAAGCCGCCGAGCGAGGGGCCAAGTGTCGTGCCGATGGCGGACATGGCGCCCAGCAGGCCCATGGCACTACCGGTCCGGTCCTTGCTCACGGTCTCCGTGACGAATGCCAACGTCAGCGCCATCATCAGCGCCGCGCCAAGTCCCTGCATGGCACGAGCCGCGATCAGTAGCCAGAGCGTCGGCGCGAGCCCGCAGAGCACCGATGCCGATGTGAACAGCGCGATACCGCCAAGCAGCAACGGCCGGCGCCCGAACATGTCGGCCAGTCGCCCGGCGCTGACGATCAGCGTGGTGATGGCAAGGAGATAGGCAAGAACCACCCATTGCACGGCCTGAAATGGCGCACCGAACACCTGCATCAGCGAGGGCAGCCCGACGCTGGCAATGCTGGTTCCCAACGATGACAGCAGCGTGGCGAGCGACAGGCTTGCCAGTGCCCAGCCGGCGGATTTTTGTGAAGTTGATATCGGCCTCTCCCGATTTTGCTCAGCGACTGGCATGGCGATCTCCTTTGCGCTTGCTCCGAACCGAAGCTGTTGGAGATCTAGTCTTGTGGCTGATATGGCGGAAGGCGCAGCATTTGCATCATATTCGTGCATGAGACGCCACATCATGTTATGAGCCATTGATGACGTCGCCCGATCTCAATCTGCTCTTCGCACTCGACGCCTTGCTGGCGGAAGGCAGCGTGGCCCGGGCCGCGCGCCGTCTGCGCCTCAGCCCCTCGGCGATGAGCCGGACGCTGGCGCGGCTGCGCGAGGCGACGGACGATCCTCTGCTGGTTCGCGCCGGGCGCGGGCTGATGGCAACACCGCGCGCGGAGGAATTGCGGCACCAGGTCGGCCGGGCCGTCCAGGACGCGGAGGCGCTGCTGCGTCCCGCCAAGCGGCTTGATCTCCCGCGCCTGGACAGGGTCTTCACGCTGCGTACCAATGAGGGTTTCGTCGAGGAGTTCGGGGGCCGCCTTGTCGCCCGCGTCGAGGCCGATGCGCCTGGGGTGCGGCTGCGTTTCGCTGCGAAGTCCGACAAGGATGCGATGTCGCTGCGCGACGCGGCGATCGACCTGGAAATCGGTGTCGCCGGCGAAACCGGACCGGAAGTGCGCATCCAGGCGCTGTTTCGCGACCGCTTCATCGGTGCCGTGCGAGCAGACCATCCCTTGAGCGAGGGCACGGTGACGCCCGAGCGCTACGCGGCGGGCCGGCACATCAGCGTTTCCCGGCGTGGCCGCGAGAAGGGGCCGATCGACGAAGCCTTGGGCACGCTTGGCCTGCAGCGGACGGTCGTGTGCATGGTCTCGGGTTTCTCGGCGGCACTCGCCCTGGCACGCGCCTCGGACCTGATTGCCAGCGTGCCCGAACGGCACACTGCCGGCGCGCGGGCCGGGATGCACAGTTTTGCACTGCCGGTCGCCACCGTGGAAGTCACCATTTCCATGCTCTGGCACCCGCGCCTGGATGCCGATCCGGCGCAACGCTGGTTGCGTGAGTGCGTGCGGGAGGTCTGCGCCGGCCGCTGAGCGAAGCAGCGAGGTCAGTGCGCCATCGCCCTTTCAAGCACTTTGAAAATCCGCTCGTCTCCGCACTGGGCGACGTTGAAGCGCAGGAAACGGCTCGCTGTCTGCGACAGGCTGAACGAATTGCCTGGCGCCAGCACGACATTGTCGGCCAGGGCGCGGTGTGCGACTTCTGCTGCGTCAACGCCATCGGGCAGGCCGCACCACAGGAACAGGCCGGCCGGCTGGTCGATCCAGGGCGTGATGCCGATTGCCTTCAGCCGGGCGCCGGTCTCGACCATGGCGCGCGCAAGCTTCGCGCGCAGCAAATCCATATGCTTGCGGTAGCTGCCATCCTTCAGCAGCATCAGCACCAGTTCGGCCGCCAGCCGTCCGCCGCCGAAAGTCGTCGCGATCTTGAGGTCGGTCAGGCCCTCGATCCAGTTGTGGGGCGCGGCGATGAAACCGCAGCGGATCGACGCCGACAGCGTCTTGGAGAAACTGCCGATGTGGACGACGCGGCTGAGACCATCGAACGCCGCCAGCCTCGGGGCAGGGGTGTGTTCGAAATCGGCGAAAATGTCATCCTCGACAATGGTCAGGTCCGACTGGTCGGCGAGCTTCAACAGACGGTGCGCGGTGACCGGCGACAGGATCGCACCGGTCGGATTGTGGATGGCGGAGTTGGTGATGTAGAGGCGCGGCCGGTGTTCGGCCAACGCCTGCGCAAACAGCTCGATATCCGGTCCTGACGGCGTATAGGGAACGCTGACGACCTTGGCGCGATGGGCGCGCAGCAAGGCGTGGAAATTGAAATAGCAGGGATCATCGACCAGCACCGTGTCGCCAGGTTCGATCAGGAACCGGCACAGGAGATCGATGGCCTGCGTGCCCGATTCCGTCAGCATGATCTGTTCGGGGGAGGCTTCGATGCCATACCCGGCCATGCGGCGCGCCAGCAGCTGCCGCAGCTGCGGCAGGCCAAGCGGCGTTCCGTAATCGGCAAGCGCGATATCTTCGGCACGCGCCACCGTGCGCAGGGCGCGGCGCAAGCCGGCCTGGGGCATCCAGGAGGCCGGCAGCCAGCCGCAGCCGGGTTTCAGGGCCTCGCCGCTGGCATCCAGCGACTGGCGTGACACCCAGAGCGGATCGACGGCACGGTCGAGCCGAGGACCGATCTCGGCCAGCGACAACGGCGCCAGCGATCCGGCGGCGTAGAAGCCGGAGCCCGGCCGGGAGCGGATCGCGCCCTCGGCGGCGAGCCGCTCATAGGCTTCGACGACGGTGGACTTTGACACCTGCATGGACTTTGCGAAGGCCCGGATCGAGGGCAGTCTGGCTCCCGGCGTCAGACTGCGCGCGGCAATCCGCTGACGGATGGTCGCCATGACGCTCTCCACCAGAGTTTGTGCGCCATTGGTTTCGAAGGCGATATCCGTCATCCGTACTGCCCGATTGACCATTACAGTTTCGCGAAATTGTACCCCATTGTCTCTGGCTGCACCATGGACTTCCGGCCGATAGAGGCAAAAGAAATAGGAGCCTGCAATGGACAAGACCGCGAGCGGTTGGATGAATGGACTTATCGGCGTGCTGATCTTCAGCGGCTCGCTGCCGGCGACGCGCGTGGCGGTCGCGGATTTCGATCCAACATTCCTGACATTTGCCCGGGCGGCGATTGCCGGATTGCTTGGCCTGGCGATGCTGCTTCTGTTCCGGCAGAAACGTCCGGAGCGCGGGGATCTGCTGTCTTTGGTGATCGTCGCGCTTGGGGTGGTGGTCGGTTTCCCCCTGTTGACCGCGCTGGCGCTGAAGCACGTCACCTCCGCGCATTCCATCATCTTCGTCGGCCTGCTGCCGTTGGCGACCGCGATCTTCGGTGTGTTGCGCGGCGGCGACCGTCCCCACCCGGGCTTCTGGCTGTTTTCATGTCTGGGCAGCGCGCTGGTCGCGGGTTTCGCCCTGGTCCAGGGCGTGACCGCTTCACCGGTCGGCGATGGTCTGATGCTCGCCGCCATCATCGTCTGCGGGCTGGGCTACGCCGAAGGGGCCGCGTTGTCGCGCCGGCTTGGCGGCTGGCAGGTGATCTGCTGGGCGCTGACGCTGTCGCTGCCGATCATGCTGGTGCTGACTTTCGCGACGCTGCCGCAGTCCTTTGCCGATGTCGGCTCCCATGCCTGGATTGGTCTCGCCTATGTCTCGCTGTTCAGCATGCTGATCGGCTTCGTGTTCTGGTATCGCGGCCTGGCGCAAGGCGGCATAGCGGCGGTCGGCCAGTTGCAGCTGCTGCAGCCTTTCTTCGGCCTTGCGCTGGCGGCGACCCTGCTGCACGAGAAGGTCAGCCCGCTGATGATCGTCGTCACGCTCGGCGTGGTTCTTTGTGTTGTCGGTGCGAAGAAATTCGCGCGGTAGTTCGGGAAGAGATTCCCGCACCTAGAACTTCGTCACCACCCCAATCCCAATACCCTCGAAGCCGCCCATCGCCATCAACGCCGCCGGGGCTTCGTCAAGGCTGATCTTCTTGCCGACCAGAAGTTCGGGCTTGAGCTTGCCGGTGCGGATCATCTCCATCAGTGCTGGGTAGCGATAGGCCTGCATGCCGTGGCTGCCGAGGATTTCGAGCTCGAAGGCGATTACCTTGTCCATCGGGACTTGCGGGTGGGCGTGCTCGCCCAGCATCAGGCCGACCTGCACGTGGCGGCCGCGCCGGCGCAGATTGGCGATCGAGTTGAACGATGTCGTGGGGTGGCCGAGCGCGTCCATCGACATATGCGCGCCGCCATTGGTGATCTGCTTGACCGCTTTGACCACATTCGGCGTCGTCGAGGCGTTGATAGTGGCGACCGCGCCGATCTTCCTGGCGAAGTCCAGCTTATCGTCCGAGAGATCGATGCCAATAACATTGGCGCCCATCGAACTGGCGATCATGATCGCCGACAGGCCGACGCCGCCGCAGCCGTGCACCGCTACCCATTCGCCCGGTTTCACCCGGCCCTGATCGACGATGGCGCGGAACGAGGTAACGAAGCGGCAGCCGAGGCTGGCGGCGGTGGCGAATTCCATCTCGTCGGGCAGGCGCACCAGATTGGTGTCGGCATGCTCGATGGCGACATATTCGGCGAAGGAGCCCCAGGCATTGAAGCCGGGCTGGGACTGGTGCTCGCAGACCTGGTGATTGCCCGACGTGCATTCGAAGCAATGGCCGCAGCCGACGGCGAACGGCACCGTGACGCGTTCGCCCGCTTTCCAGCGGGTGACATGCTTGCCGGCGGCAACCACGACCCCGGCCAATTCGTGGCCCGGTACATGCGGCAGGCGGATATCGGCGTCATGACCCATCCAGCCATGCCAGTCGCTGCGGCAGAGCCCGGTCGCCTCGACCTTGATGACGACGCCGTCGGTTGTCGGCTTCGGATCGGGAACGGTCTGGATCGTCGGTGCTTCGCCGAATTTCTCGAAGACGATGGCTTTCATAGGTAACTCCACCCTTGAAACGGCATACGCTACCGGAAACGATAGACGATTCCCTGACCGGTCAAGCGGAAATCGATTCCGCCAGAGCGGCAGCAATTCCGCAGGCTTGCCTATTCGGCATCGATCTGGTTCTGCGGCGCAGCTTTCTGGAAGGCTGGCAGCGCCATGCAGGCGGCGTTGATGCGCGCGATGGTCGGGTAGGGCGCCAGGTCGACACCGAAGCGCGCATTGCTGGTGACCTGTGCCGAGAGGCAGATGTCGGCCAGCCCCGGCGCTTCGCCATGGCAGAATGTTCCGGTCCACGGCGAGGAGGCCAGAATCTTTTCAAGCGGCCCGAAGCCTTCGTTGACCCAGTGGCGGAACCAGTTGGTGATGTCCTGGTCGCCAGCGCCGAAAAGGGTGCGCAGCGAGGTCAGCACGCGCAGATTGTTCACCGGGTGGATGTCGCAGGCGATCATCTGCGCCAGCATCCTGACACGCGCCCGGTCCGACGGATCCTTCGGCAGCAATGGCGGATGGGGCTGCGTCTCGTCGAGGAATTCGATGATCGCCAGCGATTGCGTCAGCATCATGCCGTCGTTCCATACAATTGTCGGGACCAGCCCCTGCGGATTGAGCGCGAGATAGGCGGGCTCCAGATGCTCGCCGTGGCGCAGGTGATGCGGGACGTAGTCATAGCTCAGCCCCTTCATCTCCAGCGCGATCCGCACCCGGTGTGAGGTGGAGGAGCGATAGTAATTGTGCAGGACGATGTCGCTCATGATCCGGGCTGGCCGATGGCGATCTCGATCGTACCAATGCCATCGACGCCGCCGGTCATCGTCTCGCCCGGCTTGACCGCGCCGACACCGGCTGGCGTGCCTGTGAAGATCAGGTCGCCCGGTTGCAGTTCGACTGCCTCGCTGCAGATCGACACGATGTCGGCCACCGGCCAGATCAGTTCGGACAGATCGGCATCCTGTTTCACCGCGCCGTCGACTGCGAGCCAGATACGCCCCTTCGCCGGGTGTCCGGATTTCTGCGCCGGAACCAGCGGGCCGCAGGGCGCGGAGCGGTCGAAGGCCTTCGACCAGTCCCATGGCCGCGCTGCCTTCTTGGCGGCATCCTGCAGATCGCGGCGGGTGAGGTCGATGCCGACGCCATAGCCCCAGACATGGTCCAGCGCCTTGTCGCGGGCGATCCAAGAACCGGCTACACCGATCGCGACAACCAATTCGATCTCGAAATGCAGGTTTTCGGTCAGCGGCGGGTAAGGGATCTCGGTGCCGGAATCGACGACCGCATCGCCGGGCTTGGTGAAGAAGAAGGGTGGGTCGCGCTCGTCATTGCCGAACTCGCGGGCGTGCGCGGCGTAATTGCGGCCGACGCAAAAGATGCGCCGCACGGCAAAACGCTGGGCTGAGCCACTGACGGCGACAGAAGGCGTTGGCGGCACGGGTAGGACGAATGCGGTCATGTTGAACTCTAAAATAGATGTAGGAAGGCGGCACCTTCGGCCGATTTCGAGAGCCGGGCAAGCGCCGCATTTGGCGCGGCAGCACTTCGCAAAAGGTCGTACAAGGAATCCAGATGGCGGCGGTATACTATTTGGCAATAATCCGCTCGTGATCGCGGGGCTACCTTATGCCGCAAACTGAACGGGGCTCGAAACCAACGCCATGACGTCAGCCACTGATCGCGCCCGGTTTCTGATCATCGACGATCATCCGCTGTTTCGCGAGGCGCTGCACAGCGCCGTGCAGATGGCTTATCCCGAGGTCGACACGGTGGAGGCGCGCTCGATCTCGGAAGCGCTCGATCTTCTGGCCGACGCAAAGCCGTTCGACCTGGCGCTGCTCGACCTCAGCATGCCCGACGTGCACGGGTTCGACGGGCTGTTGCAACTCAGGACCCGCCATCCGCGCCTGCCGGTGGTGATCGTGTCGGGCTATGAGGAGCCGAAGATCATTTCGGAGGCACTCTCCTACGGCGCCGCCGGCTTCATCCCGAAATCGGCGCGCAAGAGCGACCTGGCCAATGCCATCCGCTCGGTGATGGACGGCGCGATCTATGTGCCGGAAACCTATGAGGGCCAGCCGCGGGACGCCGACAGCAGCAACCGCGCCGACATGGTCCAGCGCCTGTCGACGCTGACGCCGCAGCAGTTGAGGGTGCTGCAGATGCTGCGCCAGGGCCTGCTCAACAAGCAGATCGCCTACGAGCTGCAGGTCGGCGAGACCACGGTCAAGGCGCACGTCTCGGAGATATTGCGCAAGCTCAATGTCTATAGCCGCACGCAAGCGGTGATCGAAGTGTCGAAGCTCGACAATGCGGAGTTGTTTCGCGATCAGGCGGGGTTTTAGTCTTCACCCTTCCGCTCATGGGGAGGGTCGATCCGGGAAGCGGAGCAGGGTGGGAGTGCCACGCGGCGCAATGTCGTCATCCCCCGGCGCTATGCGCCGATCCTCCCATCGAGGGTGAGTAGGGAGCTAAGCCAGCAGATGCGCCAGAAGCGCCCTGAGTTGTGCCGGCTTCAGCGGCTTGCGCATCAGTTCGATGCCGCCGGCCCGGGCCGCCTTCGCAACGTCCTCGGAACTGTCGGCGGTGATGATCAGCGCCGGCACGGCGCGGCCGAGATAGTCGCGGACCTCCGATATTGTGGCGGTGCCGAGATCGCCGTCGTCGAGATGCTGGTCGGCGATGATGATGTCTGGAACCCAGTCGGTGTCGCCGAGCAGGTCGAGCGCGTCATCGGTCGAGGTCGCGGATCGCACCAGGCATTGCCAGCGCTCGAGCAGGAAGGTCATCGCCTCCAGCACCTCGGTGTCGTTTTCGACCAGCAGCACCTTGGTCCCGAACAGGCCGTAGCCGCGAGGCCGCTCCAGGCCGGCGGCGCTGGCGATGGCGTCGGCCCGCGCGCCGATGCCGACGGGGACATCGATATGGAAGATCGTGCCGCGTCCGACCTTCGATGAAAATGTCACGGGGTGGCCAAGCGCGCTGGCCATGCGGCGCACGATGGCCAGGCCGAGCCCAAGCCCGCCGCCGTCGAATTCGGCACCGGCCTGCGAGGTGCCGCGATGGAATTCCTCGAACACCGCCTCGCGCTGATCCTCGGGAATGCCGCAGCCTGTATCGGCGACATCGATGCGGATCGTGTCGCCGCGATGGCGTGTGCCGACAAGGACGCCCCCCGAACGTGTGTAGCCCAGCGCGTTGGACAGAATATTCTGCAGGATACGGCGCAGTAGCGTCCGGTCGGAGCGGACCACGGCATTGACCGGGCGGAATTTCAGCGACAGCCGTTTCATTTCCGCGACCGGCTGGAAATCCGAGCGCAGCGACGAGAACAGCGCCTCGAGGCTGACGTCGCCGATGTCGGGCCGCACCACGCCGGCATCGAGCTTTGAAATGTCGAGCAAGGTGCGCAGCAGGTCCTCCATCGTTTCCAGCGAGCGCTCGACCTGCCGTACCAGCTTCCTGCCCTCGTCGCTGGTCTGCACCTCGGCGAGCGCCGAGACGGAGAGGTGAGCCGCGTTCAGCGGCTGCAGCACGTCATGGCTCGCGGCTGCAAGGAACCGTGTCTTGGAGAGGTTCGCCAGCTCGGCGTTCTCCTTGGCGGCGCTGAGGTCGATGTTCGACTGCTCAAGCCGCCGCAGCGTCGAGTGCAACTCCTCGGTGCGCGTACGCACCCGGTTTTCCAGCGAGATCGCCGTCTGGAACAGCGAGAATGCATTGCCCTGCTGGTCCATCGACCGCTCGACGCGGCTGACCAGGGCGGCGTTGATCTTCTTCAATTTTTCGAGATCGGTTATGTCCCTGAGCGGCATCTTCTTCCGCCGCCCTATTCAGCCGCTTGGCGGTCACCGAACGCTATGCCGGTGAAAGTCTGGTTGAGGTGCATTGACCGGTACTGCTCGCCATAGGTGCCGAAGCCGATGACATTGTTGACCCGGTAGAGCTCCGAAATGTCGCGAAAGACCTGCCGGTTGCGCGCGTCGAGGCGGCGCAGCACGCAGTCGAAGCCGAGGATCAAGTCGATGCCGCCCAGCCTCTCCTCGACCTCGCGCAACGCCGCGCGCGTCGATTCCACCATGTCCTTGGGCTGCGCGATCGACAGCACGATACCGTCGTCGATGGCGCAGAAGAACGACAGCGAGCCATCGGCGTGCATCCTCTGGATCGAACGGCAGTAATATTCGCCGCCCACCTTCACCACCACTGGATGCGAAGCGAAGCTCAGCGGCGTCAGGGTCTGCGGGATGATGCCGACGGAAGCGGCATATTCCTCGGCCGCGTTGGTGGCGTTGAACTGCCGCACGATACGGTGATCGGCATCGGACGCCGTCACCACCAGCTTCTCGTCGGTTGGAACGAAATTGTCGGTCTTGAAGACATGAAACGGAATTTCCGTGGCGATCAGCACAATGATCGCGCTGTCGGAGGTGACCTTGCCATCGGAGATCAGGCGCGTCGTTTCGAATTTCAGATCGTCGCCGGCCGAGCCGCCGAGCAGCGGGATGTCGTCAAGGCCCCAGTGGATGGCGGAGCTGACCGCTTCCTCGGCATAGGACAGCCCGTCGATGAAGCAGAGGGCGAAGGTATTCCCCGTCCTCTCGCCGCCGACCCGGCCGCGCAGCGTGCGCCGAAGCGCCTCGACCTCGCCGGTGATGCTGTCCATGCCCGAAGAGGACAGGTTGTCGACCATGGCGCTGACCGCGGTGAACGAGGCCGAAGGAAGCAGCATCGCCAGCATGTGGCCTTCCTCGAGCCCCTGCGGCGTGATCTCGCCGGCAGTGGAACAGCCGGCATGATGGAGCCCCGGTGCATGGACCGAAAGCGCCCGTGACAGAGCGCCGGCTTCGACGAGACTCTGGGAAAAGAACAGGAGGGCAAAGCCGGCGTCGATCGCGGCGGCCTCTGCGGCCACCGCGCGTGCGAAGGCATCCGGATCCGGCTCGTCCGTGGTCAGCGCCGACAAGCCGCATGCGTAGCGCGTCCGTGAACTGGCCAGCGGCGTTCTCCCGCATTTCCTCCAACGCTGTTTTATGCGCGGCTGTTACAAGCTTCTGGCGCGCAGCGTCGAAGGCATTGTTGCTTCCAATCGGCGGTTTGGCAATGGGGGCGAGGGGCGCGCACCTTTGGCCTTGGCCATGACCGAAAGTACAATGATCCGACTTTTCCGTCGCGCTGTTTTTTGCCGGTTATGCGGTGTACGAATGCGCATGGCCGAGTGCCAGCGGCGCGTCGGCAGCGTGATGACCAAGGTTGATATCCAGGGAGGATTCATGTCGGACGTTTCGTTGATGGTCAACGGCAGGCGGGTCAGTGGCGTTGCCGAGGACCGAACGCTGCTGGTTCACTTCCTGCGGGAGAATCTTGGCCTGACCGGCACGCATGTGGGTTGCGATACCTCGCAATGCGGCGCTTGCGTCGTCCATGTCGACGGGAAGGCCGTGAAGTCCTGTACCATACTTGCCGTTCAGGCTTCAGGGTCGACCGTTATCACTGTCGAAGGTCTCGCCAACGGCGCCGACCTGCATCCTGTCCAGGCCGCGTTCAAGGAATATCACGGCCTGCAATGCGGATTCTGCACGCCAGGCATGATCATGGCGGCAACCGACATGATCAACCGCCACCCAGAGGGCCTCGACGAGGCGACGGTGCGAGCCGAGCTCGAAGGCAACATCTGCCGCTGCACCGGCTACCACAACATCGTGAAGGCGATCCTGGCCGCATCGAAGACGATGTCGAAGGGCGCCGCCAAGGGCAAAGCGAAACAAGCTGCGTGAGACTTAGGGCATTAAGGGAGTAGGGCAGTAAGGCAGTAGGAATTGGGAGCCGATTTTTCCTACTGCCTTACTTCCCTACTGCCCTATTCCCCTACTTTTTCGGGAGGATTTCTGCAATGGGCATCGAAGGTGTTGGCGCTCGCGTGGCGCGCAAGGAAGACAAAAGGTTCATCACCGGCGCCGGCCGCTATGTCGACGACATGGTGGTTCCCGGCATGAAGCATGCGGCCTTCGTGCGCAGCCCGCACGCGCATGCACAGATCAAGAAGATCGACGTCAAGAAAGCACAAGGCATGCCGGGCGTCATCGGCGTCCTGACCGGCAAGGAGCTCAAGGCTGACGGCATCGGCAATCTGATCTGCGGCTGGATGATCCATTCCAAGGACGGCACGCCGATGAAGATGGGCGCATGGTCGCCGCTGGCCGTCGACAAGGTCCGTTATGTCGGCGATGCGGTCGTGGTGGTGGTGGCGGAAACCAAAGGCCAGGCGCGCGACGCGGCCGAGGCCGTCGAAATCACCTACAAGGAATTGAAGGCTGTCGTCGATGCGACCAAGGCACTCGAAAAGGGCGCGCCGCAAATCCATGCCGAGGCCGAGAACAATCTGATCTTCGACTGGGAGATCGGCGACGGCAAGGCGACCGATGCGGCGGTCAAGGCGGCCGCCCATGTCACCCGCATGAAGATCGTCAACAACCGGCTGGTGCCGAACGCCATGGAGCCGCGCGCGGCGCTCGGCCACTACGACAAGGCCGAGGACCACTACACCTGCTGGACGACATCGCAGAACCCGCATGTCGCGCGACTGGTGATGAGCGCGTTCTACAACATCGCGCCGGAAAACAAGCTGCGCGTGATCGCACCGGACGTTGGCGGCGGGTTCGGCTCCAAGATCTACATCTACCCGGAAGAGATCGTCTGCCTGTGGGCTTCCAAGAAAACCGGCGTGCCGGTGAAATGGGTCGCCGACCGCACCGAGAGCTTCCTGTCCGACGCGCATGGGCGGGACCATGTCTCGACTGTGGAAATGGCCTTCGACAAGGACAACAGGATCACCGGCCTGAAGGTCGACACGATCGCCAATCTCGGCGCCTACATGTCGCTGTTCTCGTCCTGCGTGCCGACCTATCTCTACGCCACGCTGCTGTCGGGCCAGTACGACATCCCGGCCATTCACGCCAATGTGCGCACCGTCTATACCAACACGGCTCCCGTCGACGCCTATCGCGGGGCGGGGCGGCCGGAGGCGACCTATGTGCTGGAACGCACGATGGAAGCCGCCGCGCGCGAGCTCGGCGTCTCCCCCGCCGAACTGCGGCGGCAGAACTTCGTCACCTCCTTCCCGCACCAGACGCCGGTGATCATGAATTATGACGCCGGCGACTATGGCGCATCGCTCGACGCGGCGATGAAGACCGCCGACTATGCCGGCTTTGCCACACGGAAAGCCGACGCGGCCAAGAGAGGGCTGCTGCGCGGTATCGGCATGAGCTGTTACATCGAGGCCTGCGGTATCGCGCCGTCGGCCGCGGTCGGCTCGCTCGGCGCCGGCGTCGGCCTGTGGGAATCGGCCGAGGTGCGCGTCAACGCGGTCGGCACCATCGAGGTGCTGACCGGTTCGCACAGCCACGGCCAAGGCCATGAGACAACGTTCGCACAACTCGTCAACCAGCGCCTTGGGGTGCCGATCGACAGCGTCTCGATCGTCCACGGCGACACCGACAAGGTGCAGATGGGCATGGGCACCTACGGTTCGCGTTCGGGCGCGGTCGGCATGTCGGCGATCGTCAAGGCGCTCGACAAGGTCGAGGCCAAGGCCAAGAAGATCGCCGCCCACCTGCTCGAGGCCGACGAGGGCGACATCGTCATCGAGAACGGCGCACTGAAGGTCGCCGGCACCGACAAGAACGTGCCTTGGTTCCAGATGGCGCTTGCCGCCTATACCGCCCATAATCTGCCGGCCGGCATGGAACCGGGGCTGAAGGAGACGGCGTTCTACGATCCGTCGAACTTCACTTTTCCGGCGGGCTGCTACATCTGCGAGGTCGAGATCGATCCGGAGACCGGGACAACCGAGATCGTCCAGTTCGTGGCCGCCGACGATTTCGGCAACATCATCAATCCGATGATCGTCGAAGGCCAGGTGCATGGCGGCATCGCCCAGGGCATCGGCCAGGCGCTGCTGGAAGGCGCCCATTACGACGCCAGCGGACAGCTGCTGACGGCGAGCTACATGGATTATACCATGCCGCGTGCCGGCGACCTGCCGTCGTTCAAGGTCTCGACGTCGAATACCCCATGTCCCGGCAATCCGCTCGGCATCAAGGGCTGCGGCGAGGCGGGCGCCATCGGCTCGCCGCCGGCGGTCATCAATGCCATTACCGATGCCATCGGCATCACCGACATCGCCATGCCGGCTTCGCCGTCCACCGTGTGGGCCGCGATCCGCGCCGCGACGAAGCACTGAGGAGGAACAACCATGTACTCGGTCAACTATCACCGTGCCGCCTCGGTCGCCGATGCCGCGAAGCTGGTCAAGAGCGGCGATGCCAAGCTGCTATCGGGCGGCATGACTTTGATCGCTGCCATGAAGACGCGGCTCGCGGCGCCCTCCGATCTCGTCGATCTGTCGCGCATCAAGGAACTGCAAGGCGTCAAGGTATCGGGCAAGACGATCACCATTGGCGCCGCCACGACGCACTATGACGTCTCCAACGACGAGAAGCTGCGGAAGGCCTGTCCGGCGCTTGCCAATCTGGCGTCGCTGATCGGCGACCCGGCGGTACGCTACAAGGGCACGATCGGCGGCTCGATCGCCAACAACGATCCGGCGGCCGACTATCCGGCGGCGCTGCTGGCGCTGGGCGCTACCATCATCACCAACAAGCGCGAGATATCAGCCGACAAGTTCTTCAAGGGGCTGTTCGAGACGGCCTTGAAGGATGGCGAGATCATCACGGCGGTCTCCTTCACGGCGCCTGCGAAAGCTGCCTATGAAAAGTTTCGCAACCCCGCCTCGCGCTACGCGATCGTCGGCGTGTTCGTGGCCAAGGGCAAGGACGGCGTCAGCGTCGCCGTCACCGGCGCCGGCGATGACGGCGTCTTCCGCTCGAAGGAGATCGAAGCAGCACTGGCGAAGAATTTCGACGCCGCTGCGCTCAACGGCGTCAAGGTGCCGGCCAAGAACCTGATGAGCGACATGCACGCTTCCGCCGACTACCGCGCCAATCTGATCACGGTCATGGCCAAGCGCGCGGTGGCGGCGGCCAATGCCTGACATTAGAGCGGCTCATCGTTTCCACGAAAACGCCGAACCGCTCTATCCCGTGGTTTGACGCAATTCCTGACGGAAAACCGCTTCACACTTTTCCTGGCATTGCTTGGCGGTTGCAGACAAGGCAAGGGGGCCGTCGCAGGCCCCTTTTTCGCGTATGCGGCGGCCTGTAGCTGCCCCAGTTCCCGATGGAATGGCTGCAGCGCACTATCCTTTTGCCTGAAGCAATTCCGACCCGTGCCTGCCTCGGACCTGCGTCGGCGGCAATCTCGCACTTGCACAAACTTATATTGCACTGCAGTATGGGTTGGGCGGGAATGCGAGCCGGGTTCGGAATGCGTATCGCCGTGCCCTTTCGCATGCCAATGCGAAGGGATCGGCATGTCCGAAATTTCCGCGACCCATATGGTTCCGTCCCGATCCGTCGTCGACAGATCGGCCAGAGCAAGACTGGCCTATCTCGATGGCTGGCGCGGCCTGTCGATCGCCCTGGTGCTGATCGGGCATTTTTTCCCGGTTCCAGGGATCAATCTCGGCGTGCTGGGCGTCGAATTCTTTTTCGTCCTCAGCGGTAGGCTGATGGCCGAGATCCTGTTCATCGAACGCTACCCGCTGAAGAAATTCTTCAAACGCCGTTTCTCGCGCATCTATCCGGCGCTTCTGGTCTTCGTCGTCGCTGCCATGGTCGCGCTCTCCGGCACATTCGTCGCCTTCAAATGGAAGGCGGCGCTGACGGCGCTGACCTTCACCTACAACTACGCCGGAATTCTCGTCACCCGCGCGGGGGCGCTGGACCATATCTGGTCCCTCTGCGTGGAGGAGCACGCCTATGTGATCCTGGCCCTGATCAGCGCGACCGTTGTCAGCCGCGATCGCGTCATCCCGCTGCTGCTGGGGCTGGCCCTGCTCGCCATGGCGAATGGCGCGGTCTCGTACTGGGCGTTCAAGCTGGACTACGAGGCCACTTACTGGCGAACCGATGTGCACATCGCATCGATCCTGCTGTCAGCCTCGATCTGCCTGCTCAAGGCCGACGGCAGGCTGCCGGCGGTGTTGAAGGGGCCTTATGTCGCTCCGTTGGCGGCTGCGACCGCGGTCTTGCTGTTCATGGACGCAGTGCCAACGCCGATCCACTATCTCCTGGCGGTGCCGCTCCTGGCCCTGGCCGTCAATGCGCTCGATTTCAGCACTGGCTACCTCTGCGGATTGCTCTCGGCCCTGCCAATGACGATGCTCGGCCTGTGGTCTTATTCGCTCTATCTGTGGCAGCAGCCATTCTACAAATTCGTTTATGAGCAAGGCAGCAACCCGTGGCCGATGCTGGCCGGCGTTTTTGCCTGCGCACTCTGCAGCTATTACGTCATCGAGCGCCCGGCACGCGAATGGCTCAACCGCAACTGGTGAATGGAGCAGCTGCAGCAGATTGGGTTGGCCGACCTGCAGGGTTGTCCAGACGGCCGGCCGACTTTCATGGTAAAACTAAACGGATCGACCTCTCTTCTTCTCGAGCAGATAGCGCCGCAGACCCGCTTCGCCGCGCGGCGTGGTCCAGCGATGATTCCAGGCGAACGCCGGTCGCAGCAACGGGGCGAGGAATTTGAGGATCGGCCTCTCGACCGTGACTTGCCAGGTCAACCGGACATGTGTGCCGGTGTCTGATGGCGACAGTTCCGCGCGCCACAGCCCGTCGAAATCGCCAAGGGTTTTCACCACGACCAGCAGGGCGGGTTCAAGTTCCGCGGCCTCGATGATGAAGTTCAATTCTTGGGCAGGGCGCCGCGCGCCCTTGCCCTTGCACGCGAACCGATGGTCGCCTTGCCCTTCTTGTCGAGCGGCACCACCTCCTTGTAGACATCTCCCCACCAGAGCGGCAGCAATTCAGCATCCGATAGCACCTCCCAGACCTCCTGCGGCGTGCCTTCGGGAATGTGCCAGTTTTCGTCGAAGCGGAAGACGTTGCTTGGCATCGCGGTTCCTCCGTTGGGAACCTTATATTAGGTGTGGCTTCTTTATGTGGCCAGCGCCATCAGGTCAGGCGACGATCGGCTTCACGTAGTAGCGTACCGCTTTCTTGCCGCCATGGATCACCGCGTCGCCCACCTCGGCAAAGCCAAGGGCGGCGTGAAACGCATCCGAGGTGGGGTTGGGCGGGTCGGTGTTGACCTCGCAGGTGACCAGCGTGTGGCCGGCGCGCCGTGCATGATCGAACAGGTCCTGATAAAGCCGACGTGCATGGCCGCGGCCCCTTGCATGCACCGCCACGACGACGCGATCGACATAGATGAAGCGTTCGTAGCGTTCGCGGAACCAGACGAAGTTCGGGCTGTCGTAGTTCGCTTCCTGGTCGAAGGTCATGATGAAGGCTTCGAGATCGCCGATGCGGCGCGCGTAGAAAGCCTCACCGAGCAGGAACGACAGCCGCTCGGCCTCGAGCCATGACAATTCGGCGGCATGCTCGTTGTTGAGCGCCAGTATGGCCGCTTCGTCGTCCTGCGCTATGCGGTCTATCGGAGAGGTCATGCTTTGGCCGCCGCGATCGTTGCCGCCACCAGCGGTGTATCGGTCAGTGTGTTGCGATATTCGCGGTCGAGGTCGGAGCCGCCCATGCCGACCTTCGGATTGCGGTAGCGCATGGCGCTCGGCACGTCCTTGAGGGCCGCGAAATGCATTTCGGCCAGCCCTGTCTTCGCGCGCACCTCGGCGATATTGCCGAGATCGAGCCCGCCGCAGCCCAGGATGATGATACGGTCGCCGGCCTGCCGCACCAGATCGGCCAGTAACGGCAAGCCTTCGATCGCGGTGTCGCGCTGGCCACTGGTCAGCACGCGACCGATCTTGCAGCGGATCAGCGCTTCCAGCGCCTCGATGGGATCGCGCGTCATGTCGAAGGCACGATGGCAGGTGACGTTCAGGGAGCCTGCGGCCTCTGTCAGTTCGCCCATGCGCCTCTCGTCGACGGTGCCGTCGGCGTTCAAGCAGCCGAACACCACGCCGGGCACACCGAGATCACGCAGTGCCGCGACATCGGCGAGCATCGAGCGGTACTCGGTCTCGCTGTAGAGAAAATCGCCACCGCGCGGCCGCACCATGACGTGGAACGGGACGGTTGCCTGGTCCAGCGCGGCGCGCACCGTGCCGAAGCTCGGCGTGATGCCGCCTTCGACAAGGCTGGCGCACAACTCGACCCGGTCGGCGTCGGCAGCTTGCGCGGCGAGCAGGCCATCAATGCCTTCGACACAGATTTCGATCAGCGGCGGGCGAGTTTCTGCGGTCAAGGGGCGATCCGGTCCATGATGGTGTGGAAAGCCCTAGCACTCGGGCGCGCGGCGCGAAAGCGTGAGCAGTGCGCCGCCATTTGGACCAGATGACATTTCCCTTCTTGACAGTTTTGCCCATGAGGACACGGGAAGCGTCTGGCGCTTGCCGTCCCGCTTTCCGGGCATGGCTTGGTAGCTACTGACGCAATTCCGTATTCTTGGCCCCTTCCTCGACCTGATCGATCACCAGGAGCTTGACCGGGCCGTCGCCGATATTGGTGGCCTGATGCCACTGACCGATCATTTCGATGATGAAATCGCCTGTCTTGTAGGTGTTGCTGTTGCCGGTCTCGACATTGGTGACCTTCAAAGTGCCGGCCTCGACATAGGCGTAGCGGGGGAAGGGGTGCCGGTGCACCGGCAGGGTCGCCCCCGGCGCGATGTCGTAGGTCGACACCAGCACCTGGACATTCTTCTGCGGAAGCGTGATCGGCTGGCCGGAAGCGGTTGCCGTGCGTGATGCAAGCGGAGTGACAACCACCGGGGTTCCGCCGCTGTCCAGCGCAACGGCGCCGGTTGCATAAAGCGCGGCCGCGACCAGTAGTGCCGGTATCAAGATTTTCCGCATGATTCCTCCCGAAGCCGCGCCACCATCGCGCGGTGGGCACTTGCGCGCAAGCGCGTCGCACAAGCATCTACGACGGACTGCTGATCAATCTCCTGTTGCTCGCCCTTTCCCAATTTCGTCATTTGAGGGCGAACGCGAAGGCCGCTCAACCCAGACCCGATGGCGTTGCAATTGCCGAGGCGCCAACCGTTGGAAGCACCAATCGCTGACGGTTTAGTCTCGGCTTCCAGCCCGTCGCCGAATTTTGACCGCAGGTGGCGGCGGCGCGATCGCGGGCTGGCGCTGACGTTGAAAGGCCAGCTCGGCAACCGACGTCAGGTTGGGTGTGTGGCGGAGGCTGCCGAGCTGCACCGGTGGTGTGAGTCACCGGCAACATTAGTGTTAACTAATCTATATTGGCGCGCGTCATCCAATCGACGGATGAGGGCAATGCGCCGCCCGCATAGACTGATACGTGTAGTGCGAAATTGCGCTACGGAGCGCCAGTTGAGGAGTGTCCCCCCTCTACACGTTTTTAGTCTGGCGCATTGGCCCGTTGCGCACACCGCGCGGCGGGCCATTTCGAATAGTCGTATGCCGATAGCGGCCCGACAGCCTGTTGGGGTAAATTAGCACGGGCCGCCGGGCCTGACCGGCCAGGGCCTGCCGGCTGAGTCGAAGCGTAATATTAGCAATCCCGCATAAGAACACCGTGGAGGCGTTTTCCAATCAATATCTGTTTCATTTCGATACAAAGACACAGGCATCCATCTTGCACCGAAGTCGCTGCCGGTTGACCCCGGTCCTGATCGCGCACTTCCGATCAGGTTGTAGGCTCGCCGGGCTTGAGGTGTTGGGTCTTCGCCCGGCGGGCTTCCTCTCAGTTTCCCATGGCAACTGGTCAAAGTCGGGCTTCTGCCTCGTGCACGGTAGACGTCTTGGGTAATGTAGCTGCATCTGGCCTTCTCCGGGACGCAGGCAAGGGGCGGAATTCCTGGACATCGGTAAGGCCTCCACCTTAGAAACTCTCCATCACAGAGGTTTTCACAGCCGTTTACATGAAGGGACAGCCGGCCATTGCAGCGGCGACCACCTGCGCATGCTCGGTCGACCGTGCGGCACGCGCGTTCAACGTCCATTCAGATGATGTAGGATCGGCTCTTGAGTGCGATATTCTACGCTGCTTGCGGCGGCACATTGCTCCCGCGATATCTCCATGGACTGCGCGCTACTTATCGATGGAAGGGCCGCCCGGCTGTTTAGGGTCATTCTCCATGCCCAGCCCCATCTTGTCGGCGAAGCTGAAAGCAAAAACTCTTCCACGATTTTCGTCTGTGACACGAACCCATTTTCTCTTCCAGGTTCGCAAGGTCACGTCACGGCCGACGGCCTTGGACGCGGCCTTCAATGGACTGATGGCACGCGCCTGATGCACGGCCAGGACTTTGTTCATGTCCATTTCTTCGACAAGATAGATCGCCATCTTCGGAGCCTCCCCAATCCCCGGTTGCATATTCGCGCAACTTGAGCGCGCGCGCAAGCAGGCCCCTATGGGAAGCGCTTGACGGTCGATCCTCGCGCAGCCTCATCCCTGCACCGCCATTCTCCGGAATGAACGCGATGCCGGCTGAGATTTACGTCTCCCGCACCCCTGCCAGCGCTGTGGCCAGCCTCAAGGTCGTTCGATATTGCCCTGTATCCAGAGAGGCCCCTAAACGACCGGCGGACATTCTGTACGGGCCACCCGCGGGCAATCCGCCGATCAGTTCGGAACCATGGGCGAGGGCTCATCGCATCGATAGACCATGCATTGACCGTCACCCGTCGGAACATAGGCAACCATCGGCACGTAAGGAGCGTCGCACTCATTGCCGAATTGGCGGACATAGCGATCGTAGGTGTTTGGCCCGGTGGTCAGCACCGTTGCATGCTGGCTCTGGATGAGCGCCTGGGTTTGTGCGCAAGTCATTTTGCGCGTGTCCGGCCGAGCGCTGGCGAAACTTGTAGCGGCAATCGTCATCGCTGCCGCGCAGAGCACGATCTTGCATATCGACATGGCGGCATCCTCGCGGCACATCCGGTCAGCAAAGTCGCATCATGCGATGCAGTTCCGCAATGGTCGCGCTGTCACGATGCAGCGAGCCAAGCCGCCGGAAAACAGCGGCCGGCAGCCGCGCCTGTTGCGCCGAAACTCTCAAATGCTTAGAAATGTTGGCTCCCCGGGCCGGATTCGAACCAGCGACCAACCGGTTAACAGCCGGTTGCTCTACCACTGAGCTACCGGGGAACAGAGGCTCTTCAGCAAGTGGCGCAGCCTATAGCAAACCCTTTTCGGCTTTGCAAAGAAGCATTTCGTATTTTTACGACACTTTTTCACGCGGCGCTTTCTCGCAATCGGCGGTGTTCGCTCTCATATTAGCCGTCTGGCGACCGGCGCGGAACCGAAATGGCGGTCGCGGCTTTCGTAAACAGGCATTCTCGAATCACCAGAGGGCAGCCATTGGCGATGACGGCAGCAGACGAAAACCGGTTACCGGCGCGAAAGATCTCGGTTTTCGGGCGCGAGTTCACCATGCCGCGTTCGCGCGGCCTCAGAATCACGATCGGTTTCCTTTTGACCATCGGCGGCATTCTCGGTTTTTTGCCTATCCTGGGCTTCTGGATGGTGCCGCTCGGATTGCTGGTGCTCTCCTATGAATTCGCCATGGTGCGCCGCCATCGTCGCCGTTTCGTCGTCTGGTGGGAGCGGCGGCGCCGGCCGGATTGAACGGCAGGCGCGCCTTTGACCGCGCCGCGCTTGTCCGCGTTATGCCGGGCTGCAGATTTTCGCGATTCGGTTCTACGGCCCGCGCTTCTTTCCAGATCCCAGCGAATCTCCTTGAGAACGGCGGCGGCGGAAGCGAGGCGCGCGGTCGCGTGGCGAACGCCGGCTGGTCACTTCTATCGCGGTACAGTCGATGGCGTGACGCAGCAATTCCTCGCATCCCGGTCGCGGCAAGCCGCCCCAGGCATCCGTCGCCGTGTCCAGGCTTGCCGGTCGCATAGCATAGGCGTCCTCCTCATTCCTCTACCGCGGCCGGGGCTTGGAGTTTCTCGTCATCGCCTGCTATACATAACGAGATGCTAATGTGTGTCGTGGGCGCAGTGGTCCGCGACGCCGCATGCGGAGGTTGGATTGATGCAGAGGGAAACCGCGCCGAATGCGCGGTGGCCGCTTGACGGCATTTTCGCCGCAACCTATTGGAACCGGGTGGAACGCCGGGAGCAACGAGGCCTCGTGGCGGAGTGGTTACGCAGAGGACTGCAAATCCTTGCACCCCGGTTCGATTCCGGGCGAGGCCTCCAATGCCCGGGCTCCCGCGCGCCAGCGCGGGAGCTTGATGTTCCGGTCGAAATGAACCGCGGTTTTGACGCGGCAAGCGGATTGGTTGGAACATGAACGCTGATTTCTCCGAACGTCGGGTCAAGATGGTCGACGGTCAGGTTCGCACCACCGACGTCACCAGCGCACCGCTGCTGGAAGCCATGCTTGTCGTGCCGCGCGAGATTTTCGTCGGCGCCCCCCAGCGCGATCTCGCCTATATCGACGAGGATATCCGCATCGCGGACGGCGCCGGTGGCGCTCGCTACCTCATGGAACCGTCGCCGCTGGCCAAACTGATGCAACTGGCCGAGATCAGTCCCACCGATTCGGCGCTCGATATCGGCTGCGGCACGGGCTACGCCTCGGCCATCCTGTCACGGCTGGCAAGGTCTGTCGTGGCGCTCGAAAGCGAATCGACGCTGGCCGAAACCGCCAAATCGTTACTGTCATCCCTTGGCTGCGGCAATGTGACCGTGGTTCAGGGTCCGCTGGCGCAAGGCCATGCCGCCGCCGCACCCTATGACGTCATTTTCATCGGCGGCAGCGTCGCGAAAGTGCCGGCAACGCTGCTCGACCAGCTCGCCGAAGGTGGTCGACTCGTCGCGGTGGAGGGACAGGGCAATTCCGGCGTGGCGCGACTATTTTTCAAATCTGGGGGGATTGTAACCGGAAGAAGGGCATTTAATGCGGCAATTAAGCCACTACCGGGGTTCGAACGTGAGCGTGCTTTCGAATTCTGAATGATTTGGCCTTGCAGCAAAGGCTTTGTCATGGTCGCTTGCATTTGAACAATCGTTGCCGGTCCCGAACTGGGGGCACTTCGGGCCGAGCGACAGGGAGCATCAAACACGCTGCTCCGGCTACTCAAAGGAGAAGCTGGCGCGGCGTGGTTCCCATGGAAAACGAATGAGGGATATATCGTGCCGTCTGTATCCAAGACCCTTCTTGCAGCTGTCCTGGTTTCCGCGACCGCTTTGTCTCCGCTGGCCGCCTCGGCCGAAACCATCTCCGGCGCGCTCGCCAAGGCCTATCAATACAATTCCTCGCTGAATGCCTCACGGGCCGGCGTGCGCGTCACCGACGAGGGCGTTGCGATCGCCAAGTCCGGCTGGCGCCCGACCATCACCGGATCCGCCGACGCCAATTATGTGAACACCCACGCCAGGGGTTTCACCAGCAAGACATCGTCCGCCAGCGCAGGAATTGTGATCAACCAGAGCCTGTTCGACGGCTTTCAGACAAGAAACAATGTGGCGGCCGCCGAATCGCAGGTGAAAGCGTCGGTGGAGAGCCTGCGCAACACCGAGGAAAACACCCTGTTCAATGCGGCCACGGCCTATATGGACGTGATTCGCGACCGGCAGATTGCGGTGCTGACCCAACAGAACCTGCAGTTCCTGACCGAGCAGGCGCGCGCCGCGCGCTCCCGTTTCGAAGTTGGTGAAGGCACGCGTACCGACGTCGCGCAGGCGGATGCCTCGCGCGCCTCGGCGGTGGCCTCGCTCAGCTCTGCCCGCGCACAAGCCCTGGCAAGCGCCGCGACCTACCATCAGATCGTCGGCGACGAACCCGGCAAGCTCAAGCCGGCTTCGCCAGTGTCCAGGCTGTTGCCGTCGAGCCTCGAGGCAGCGATCGGGATCGCGTCGAATGAACATCCGGCCATCCTCGCCACTCAGCATCTTGTCGACGCGGCTGCGTTTTCGGTGAAATCGGCAGAGGGAGCACTGTTGCCGCAACTTTCCGCCTCCGCAGGCATTTCGGACGACTATCTGAACCGCAATCCGAGCATCGGGACGAACGGCAATTCGACATCGGCCAATATTGGCGCGACGCTGACTATTCCGATCTATTCGGGCGGGCGGACCTCGGCGATCGTGCGGCAGAACAAGGAATCGCTCGGCGAAGCGCGTATCCAGGTTGACGTCAGCCGCGACCAGGTGCGCCAGGCCGTTGCGTCGGCATGGTCGCAGTACACCGCCGCGCAGCAAAGCGTCGCCGCCAACAGGCAGGTGATCGATGCCGCGCAGCTGGCGCTGAATGGCGTCATCGAAGAGCGCAATGTCGGCCAGCGCACGACACTCGACGTGCTCAACGCGCAGGCCACCGTCATCACCGCCAAGATCAACCAGGCCAATTCCGAACATGACGTGGTCGTGGCAAGCTATGCCATCCTGTCGGCAATCGGCCGTTTGTCGGCCGAGCGCCTTGCCCTGCAGGTGACCAAGTACAAGCCTGAGGAGCACTACAACGCCGTCAAGGACAAGTGGATCGGCCTGCGCACGCCGGACGGCCGCTAACGGGCGGCCACCTTAATTTCCCTGGAATGTCTGACAGAACCTTTCCTGGGACCGGCTCCACTTCGGTTTCGTGCTCTAATCTGTTGAAATCCCACATGTCCCCAGATTGGGGATTCTCGTGCGGCCATCCGTCGGGTACGCTGTTGCCATGATTCGAATCCGGCTCTTGCCGGAGCGGAAATCCACAGAGGTCACAAGGGCGGCGGATGTGACGATGGCAACGGCAAGCAGCGCACAGCGCGAACCTTCCATGGAAGAGATATTGGCTTCCATCCGGAGGATCATCGAGGACAGCGACAACGGCCGCAAGCAGCCGGGCGAGGCCGATGAGCTGCGGCAGGACTTGGCGCCGGCGCAAGGCGAGGCTCCAGCCGTCGACGTGGATGCGTTTCGCGCCGAACTGCATGCTGCCCCTGACGTCAGGAAGCCGGTCATGCTTGCCGAGATCAAGGCGTCGTCGCCAGAGCCGGTGCTCGCACGGGGGGAAGCGCAGTCGCGCGTCGATCCCGTGCCCGTGAAGACGTCGATGACGCTTGCAGAGGTCAGTGCCAGGATCGCCGCGGAGTCGGTGGCTGCCGTAAGGTCCGACGCGGCCCCGGAGGCCGGCGCGACAAGCGATGCCATCGTTGCCGATTGGCGGCGCGAGATCGCGGCGGTTGGCGAGCAGGCCAAAGCGATGCCGGACAGGGGCATCCGCAAGCCGGTTGCCCAGCCCGATGTGCCGGTGAGCGAACCGGTGGCGGAGCCTGCCTTCGAGCAACCTGCTTCAAGCGGTGCTCCTACGGGCGCTACCGAGGTGCGTGCGGCGGCAAATGAAGCACCCGCGGCCCGTCCGGCAATCCTTTCCGAGCATGCGGGCAGGCAGGTTGCCGCGGCCTTTGGCGAGCTGTCCGACGCCTTTGCCAGCCGCAGCAAGAAGACATTCGACGAGATGGCCGAAGAAATGTTGCGGCCGATGCTGCAGGATTGGCTCGACAACAACCTGCCGACGCTGGTCGAGAGGCTGGTGCGCGAGGAGATCGAGCGCGTCGCGCGCGGGGCGCAGTAGGCCGTAAGCTCCAGGGCAATCGCCGATGTAAACGCCGCCGCCCGAGGCGGCGTTTTTCGTTGCGGCGCCATCAGCTCGCGCCTGCCGCCAAACAGACGAGATTTGCGTCGGGGGCCATGACAATGAATGTGCGGGCGCCTTCCGTTGAAAGGAACACGGCAGCGCCTATCTGCTTGTGATGAACCAAGGCCGCCCTTGCGGTTGACTTGGCCAGGACCTTCCGATTTAGACCGAACCAGCAAAAATCCCGACAGCGCGGACCGTTCCCCCATGCTTGAAAAGACCTATGACGCAAAAACCGTCGAGCCGAAGATCGCCAAATTGTGGGAAGAGGCCGACGCGTTTCGCGCCGGCGCCGGGGCGGAGGAGGGCGCCGAGGCGTTCACCATCGTTATCCCGCCGCCCAATGTCACCGGCTCGCTGCACATGGGCCACGCGCTCAACAACACGCTGCAAGACATCCTCGTGCGCTTCGAGCGCATGCGCGGCAAGAATGTGCTGTGGCAGCCGGGCATGGACCATGCCGGCATCGCCACCCAGATGGTGGTCGAGCGCCGGCTGATGGAAAAGCAGATCCACCGCCGCGACCTGACGCGTGAGCAGTTCATCGAGAAAGTGTGGGAGTGGAAGGCCGAATCGGGCGGCGCGATCTTCAACCAGTTGAAGCGGCTCGGCGCCTCCGCCGACTGGAGCAGGGAACGCTTCACCATGGATGAAGGCCTGTCCAAGGCCGTGCTCGAAGTCTTCGTCACCCTCTACAAGGAAGGGCTTATCTACAAGGACAAGCGCCTGGTGAACTGGGACCCGAAACTGTTGACGGCGATCTCAGATCTCGAGGTCGAGCAGCAGGAGGTCAACGGCAACCTCTGGCACTTCCGCTATCCGATCGAGGGCGTCACCTTCGACCCGGAGCACTCGAAGAGCTTCATCACGGTTGCGACGACGCGCCCAGAGACGATGCTCGGCGACACGGCGGTCGCGGTCAATCCCGAGGACGATCGGTTCCGGCATCTGGTCGGCAAGAATCTCGTCCTGCCGATCGTCGGTCGTAAGATTCCGGTGATCGCGGATGAATATTCCGATCCTGAAAAGGGCTCTGGCGCGGTCAAGATCACGCCGGCGCACGATTTCAATGACTTTGAGGTCGGCAAGCGTCACAAATTGCCGGCGATTAACATCCTGTCTGTCGAGGCTGCCATAAAGCTGAAAGACAATGAGGACTTCCTCGCCGGGCTCGATGTGACGCCGGAGCGCCAGGCTGTCTGGGACGAGCTTGACGGCCTCGATCGGTTCGTGGCGCGCAAGAAGATCGTCGAGCTGATGGAAGCCGGCGGCTTCCTCGACAAGGTTGAGCCGCATCGCCACGCCGTGCCGCATGGCGACCGCGGCGGTGTGCCGATCGAGCCGTTCCTGACCGAGCAGTGGTATGCCAACGCGGCCGAACTCGCCAAGCCGGCGATCGCCTCGGTGCGCGAAGGCCGCACCAATTTCGTGCCGAAGAACTGGGAGAAGACCTATTTCGACTGGATGGAAAACATCCAGCCCTGGTGCATTTCGCGCCAGTTGTGGTGGGGGCATCAGATCCCGGCCTGGTACGGGCCAGATGGACGCGTCTTCGTCGAGAAGTCCGAGGAAGAGGCGCTGAGTGCCGCGATCGAATATTATCTGGCGCTCGAAGGGCCGTGGAAGGCCTGGGTCGAGGACAAGCTCGAGAACTTCAAGCCGGGCGAGATCCTGACCCGCGACGAGGACGTGCTCGACACCTGGTTCTCGTCGGCGCTGTGGCCGTTCTCGACGCTGGGCTGGCCGGATGAGACCCCGGAGTTGAAGACCTATTACCAGACCGACGTGCTGGTCACCGGCTTCGACATCATCTTCTTCTGGGTTGCCCGCATGATGATGATGGGCCTGCATTTCATGGACGAGGAGCCGTTCCACACGGTCTATGTCCATGCGCTGGTGCGCGACAAGAACGGGCAGAAGATGTCGAAGTCGAAAGGCAACGTCATCGATCCACTCGATCTGATCGACGAATATGGGGCGGACGCGCTGCGCTTCACGCTGGCAGTGATGGCGGCGCAGGGCCGCGATGTGAAGCTCGATCCGGCGCGCATCGCCGGCTATCGCAATTTCGGCACCAAGCTGTGGAACGCCACGCGCTTCGCCGAGATGAACGAAGTCGCGCGCAATGATGACTTCTGGCTGAACGATGCCAAGCTGGCGGTCAACCGCTGGATCCTCACCGAACTGACACGCGCTGCCCGCGAGATCACCGACGGCATCACCTCATACCGCTTCAACGAGGCGGCCGGTGCTGCCTATCGCTTCGTCTGGAACCTGTTCTGCGACTGGTATCTGGAGCTCTTGAAACCAGTGTTCATGGGCACGGACGAGGCGGCCAAGGTCGAAAGCCGCGCCTGCGTCGCCTTCGTGCTGGATGAGATCTACAAGCTGCTGCATCCGATGATGCCGTTCATGACGGAAGAATTGTGGGCGCAGACGGCGGGTGAGGGCAAGGAGCGTGACTCGCTGCTCTGCCATGCCGCCTGGCCGTCGCCGGATTTCGAGGATGCTGAAGCGGCCGCCGACATCAACTGGCTGGTCGATCTCGTGTCGGGCATCCGCTCGGTGCGTTCGGAGATGAACGTGCCGCCTGGGGCGATAGCGCCGCTGGTCGTGGTCGGCGCCAACGGCGTGACGCGTGAACGGCTGGTTCGTGAGGAATCGGCGATCAAGCGGCTGGCGCGCGTCGGCGACATCTCGCTGGCTGACGCGGCACCCAAGGGCTCGGCGCAGATCGTGCTGAACGAAGCGACGATCTGCCTGCCGCTCGGCAGTCTGATCGATCTCGCCGCGGAGGCCGGCCGGCTGCAGAAGGAACTGGCCAAGGTGACCGAAGAGATCGCGCGCCTGCACAAGAAACTGTCCAACGAACGGTTCGTCGCCAGCGCGCCGGCCGAGATCGTCGAAGCGGAGCGCGAGAAGCTCGCCGAATATCGCGACGCGCAGGACAAGCTTTCAGTGGCGCTGACCAGGGTCCGGGACGCCGGTTGAAGCGCAGATTCGTGACGCTTCGTCCGGGCCTGGAGCGGGTGTTTTTGCCTCGAAAACAGGCATTCCGTTGCGTTAATATTGACGTAAACGGAAACTTTTAGCCCCATTGTTGCCATAATGTAACAATGGGGTTCCCAGCCGCCAAAAACCGTTGTTTTTGCGCCTTTTCCGCAGACTTTCCGTCCTTTCGGCAGCCGTTGGACACTCCAGATGCCGGTTTTCCGTGTGCTGGTGCGGGTTTGCACTTTGGCAAAAATGCGTTCGGCGAACATGTACATGTACGCTCCAGGAATTCGTTGTTGCAGCGTTAACCTGAATTGGTTCTAGCTTGACGCACTAATTATTCGGGGAGGACATCCATGAACAATTTGCGTCTGAAAGCACTGCTGGGGGCAGGGTGCTTTTCGCTGGTTTTTGCAGGCTCGGCGCACGCTGGCGGCTTTTCGCGCGGCACGGCCGATACCGACATCCTTTTTGAGGACGGCAATTTCAACATGCGCACCAGCGTGACTTATGTCGCGCCGACCAGAAAATATTCGGTGAACCCGATGAATCCCTATCTGGTCGGGGAGAACTATTCCGACAGCTACGCGGTCCCATCGGCTGCGGTTAAATTCAAGCTGACGGACAGTCTCTCCTGTGCCGGTACTCTCACGGAATCATTCGGTGGCGGTGCGACGTGGTCGCGTTCGAGTGGAACGCTCGGCAAGTTGAATGAAGACTTCACCATGTATGAATATGGCGCGACTTGCGGGTTGAAATTCGACCTCAGCAAGGGGCGTATCTGGCTTATTGGCGGCGTCTACAATGAAGTTACCGATTACAATCTCGTAGCCGGTGCTCCCTTGGGTACAAACATACCGGTCCTTGGCGTCAGCCTGCACGACAGCAATTTCGGCTGGCGCGCCGGCATTGCCTACGAAATCCCGGAAATCGCGCTCCGCACGCAATTGATGTATCGGTCAGGTGTCGACATCAATGCCACCGGCACGGCAAGCCTGCTGGGAGGGAATCTTCCTGGTGGAGCAACCGGGCAAGCCAACTTTCCGCAGTCGGTCGAGTTCAAGGCGCAGACTGGTATCGCTCCGGGCTGGCTCGCCTACGGCAGCGTGAAGTGGACGAATTGGTCGGTTACCGAAGCGCTGATGCTGAACGTGCCGGCGCTATCGCTGAACAGTGGGAATCTGTATTTCTGGCGCGACGGTTGGACGGTCACCGGTGGCATCGGTCACAAGTTCAACGATGAAATCTCAGGAACCGTGTTTGCAACCTATGACCGTGGCGTCAGCACCGGTTGGGATCTGACGGGCGACAGCTATACAATCGGAACCGGTGTTTCGATGAAGGACAAATTAGGCGGCGAACTCCGCTTGGGTGTAGCGGCAGTATATCTGGCCTCGGTTTCCGAAACCCAATACAATAACAGTTACGTTCCGGGCAGTCCTGACCCACGAAATGGTTTCAACCGCTCCGTTCAGGGCGACTGGGGATACGCCCTATCCACCGGCTACAGCATCAAGTGGTAACGTCTTCGATCGTCGAGAAAAGGGCCGGCAATGTCCGGCCTTTTTCATTAGCTGAGCCTTTTGACTTCATTGAAGGTGAAGTGGTAACCATCTGAAACTGAATATCAAAGCCTGGGCATCGCCCGCCTTTTATGTTGGACCGGACGTCGTCAGGGCTCCCGAAATCCAAGCTGCGTTGCATATTGGCCGCACTGGGGTCGGCTCCTGCGATTGTGACGTTTTGGCAACACTTTCTGAACAACCCCTGCGCTACAAATCCGCCTGAGGAAATTGCCCATTTCCCGCCATAAACCCGGCGCACCTCGATCTTGTCTCGGGACGCGCGCCAAAAGGCTCGGCGATGGGGCAGGCCGCGCCGCCCGCGGCAAGGAAGAGTATGGACGCCAGAGGCATTTCCAAGGCTAAGCTCCCCAGCCGCCATGTGACCGTCGGGCCGGCGCGTGCGCCGCACCGCTCCTATCTCTATGCGATGGGCTTGTCGGCCGCCGAGATCGCGCAGCCGCTGGTCGGCGTCGCCTCCTGCTGGAACGAAGCGGCGCCCTGCAACATCTCGCTGATGCGCCAGGCGCAAGTGGTCAAGAAGGGCGTGGCCGCCGCCAATGGCACGCCGCGCGAATTCTGCACCATCACCGTCACCGACGGCATCGCCATGGGCCACCAGGGCATGAAGTCGTCGCTGGTATCGCGCGAGGTCATCGCCGATTCGGTCGAACTCACCATGCGCGGCCATTGCTACGACGCGCTGGTGGGGCTCGCCGGCTGTGACAAGTCGCTGCCGGGCATGATGATGGCCATGGTACGTCTGAACGTGCCGTCGATCTTCATCTATGGCGGTTCGATCCTGCCGGGCAGCTATCGCGGCCGGCAGATCACCGTGCAGGATGTGTTCGAGGCGGTCGGCCAGCACTCGGTCGGTACGATCAGCGATTCCGAACTGCTTGAAATCGAGCAGGCGGCCTGTCCGTCGGCCGGCTCCTGCGGCGCGCAGTTCACCGCCAACACCATGGCCACCGTCGCCGAGGCGATCGGCTTGGCACTGCCTTATTCCTGCGGTGCGCCGGCGCCTTACGAGATGCGCGATCGTTTCAATTTCGCTTCCGGCGAAAAGGTCATGGAGCTCATCGCGAAAAACATCCGGCCGCGCGACATCGTCACGCTGAAGGCGCTGGAGAACGCAGCGACCGTGGTCTCCGCCACCGGCGGCTCGACCAATGCAGCGCTTCATCTGCCGGCGATCGCGCATGAGGCGGGGATAAAGTTCGACCTGTTCGACGTCGCCCGCATCTTCGAGAAGACGCCCTATATCGCGGACCTCAAGCCCGGCGGCAAATATGTCGCCAAGGACATGTTCGAGGCCGGCGGCATTCCGCTGTTGATGAAGACGCTGCTCGACCACGGCTATCTGCATGGTGATTGCCTGACGGTCACTGGCCGTACTTTGGCCGAAAATATGGAGCACGTTGCCTGGAATGAACACCAGGATGTGGTCCGCCCGGCCAACAGACCTATTACCCAAACCGGCGGTGTCGTGGGCTTGAAAGGAAACCTTGCCCCCGAAGGCGCGATCGTGAAGGTCGCGGGTATGACGGAGTTGAAATTCTCCGGCCCCGCGCGCTGCTTCGATTCGGAAGAGGAATGTTTCGAAGCGGTGACGCATCGCAACTACCGGGAAGGCGAGGTTCTGGTCATCCGCTACGAAGGGCCGCGCGGCGGACCGGGCATGCGCGAGATGCTGTCGACGACAGCGGCGCTCTACGGCCAAGGCATGGGCGGCAAGGTGGCGCTGATCACCGACGGGCGCTTTTCGGGCGCGACGCGCGGCTTCTGCATCGGCCATGTCGGACCCGAAGCGGCAGTTGGCGGCCCGATCGGTCTCATCCGGGACGGCGACGTGATCTCGATCGACGCGGTGAACGGCACGATCGAGGTGGCGCTGACCGAGGCCGAACTGGCGGAGCGGGCCAAGACATGGAAGGCGCGCACGACCGACTACCAGTCGGGCGCGATATGGAAATACGCACAGACGGTCGGGTCTGCCCGCGATGGCGCGGTCACTCATCCGGGCGGTGCGAAAGAAACACACTGCTATGCGGACATCTGAGTTGTTGAGGTCCTCTGTCCTTCCGGCACTGGTCGCGGTTGCGATCTTTGGCGCCGTGGGCCAGGCCGTGGCCTTCGACGACAAGGTGTTCGACGACAAGACCGGCGTGAAGCCGCAGTCGAGCCCCTGGGCGGTGTTCCAGTTCGGCTTCTCCGCCTACAAGAACGGCCACAAGGAACAGGCCGCCGAGGCTTATAAATACGCCGCCGAGAACGGCCAGATCGGCGCCACCTGGAAGCTTGCCCGCATGTATGCCGAGGGCGATGGCGTGGCGCGCGACGACTATGAGGCATTCAAGTTCTTCTCGGAAATTGTCGATCAGGATGTCGAGCCCGGTTCGCCGGAAGAAAGCTACGTCTCCGATGCGCTGGTGGCGCTCGGCGATTATCTGCGCAAGGGTATTCCCGGCAGTCCGGTCACCGAGAACGAGGTGGCGGCCCAGGAATATTACATGCGTGCGGCCGCCAACTACCGCAACCCGAACGCCCAGTTCGAGATGGGGCAGATGTTCCTGAAAGGCGAGGGAGGCGTGAAGGCCAGCGTCAAGCAGGCCGGGCGCTGGTTCCAGCTCGCCGCCGAGAAAGGCCATGCCGGCGCGCAGGCGACGCTTGGCCATTTGCTCTTCCAGAGTGGCAAGATCGTTCGCGGCCTGGCGATGATGACGGCCGCCCTTGAACGTGCGCCGCCCGCCGACCAGCCCTGGATTCGTGGCATGCAGGAAGAGGCCTTCGCCGCCGCCGGTGAAGCCGACCGCCGCACCGCGATCTCGCTCGCCGACGACATCCTGACCAAGGGC
This sequence comes from Mesorhizobium sp. B2-4-12, assembly GCF_006441575.1. NCBI lineage: Bacteria > Pseudomonadati > Pseudomonadota > Alphaproteobacteria > Hyphomicrobiales > Phyllobacteriaceae > Mesorhizobium > Mesorhizobium sp. B2-4-12. The sequence continues at coordinate 111,731 of NZ_VFVC01000005.1, read as the reverse complement.
AATAACACCGATCAGTAAAGGCGCGACGGCTGAGCCCGCCAATCTCTTCGACGAGCGTGGAGATAAGCTATGGGGAAAATCAGTTCTCGGTCGGTTCTGTCGGCACCCTGCTTGGCGCCGGCGTCGAGATCGGCGTGGCGGGCAGGCGCGGCGCCGTGGTGTTTCCAGGACAGCTATCGCCGACCTTCGTCCATGATGTGTTGTTGAGCACCATGTCGCAGCGGGCCAGATGACTTTGGTCGGCTGTCAGGCAGGCGACCTGACCGACCGGATAAGATTTTCCATTGGCCAGACATTCCGGGGCGGCGAAGGCCGGCACGATCGCAGCCATGGTGAAGGCCAAGCCGATCGGACAAAGAGCAAACCGAGTGGTCATGGGAACCCCAGCCGCCATGATGATTTCTCACCATGCGCCCGATTTGTGGCGATAGAAGGTCCGCCGTCGGCCGAAGGGCAGGGCTTCCCGGTCAGGCCGGCTGCAGGGCGAGGTCGATTGCCACCGGCACATGGTCGGACGGTTTTTCCCAGGCGCGCACGTGTTTTTCGATCGAGGCGGACGAGAACCGGTTGGCAGCTTCCGGGGACAGCAGCAAATGGTCGATGCGGATGCCGTTGTTCTTCTGCCAGGCGCCGGCCTGGTAATCCCAGAAGGTGTAGGTGTCGCGGGCGTCGGTGACGGCTCGCACCGCTTCGGTGAAACCGAGATTGAGCAGCCGGCGGAAGGCCTGCCGGGTCTGCGGCTGGAACAGCGCGTCGCCCAACCAGTTTTCCGGAAACCGCGCGTCGATCGGCTCGGGAATGACGTTGTAGTCGCCGGCCAGCACCAGGGCCTCTTCCAGCCTCAGGCGCTCCTCGGCCCAGCGCTCCAGCCGCGTCATCCAGGACAGCTTGTAGGGGAACTTCTTCTCGTCATCGATCGGATTGCCGTTCGGTAGATAGAGGGAAGCGACACGCAAGGCGCCCTTGTCGGTCGAGAAGACGCCTTCGATGAAACGCGCCTGCTCGTCGGCATCGTCACCGGGCAGGCCTCTGACAACTTCGTCGAAGCGCAGCTTCGACAGCAGGGCAACGCCGTTGAAACCCTTCTGGCCATGGGTCTCGACATTGTAGCCAAGCGCCTCGATCTCGGCGCGCGGGAACTGATCGTCGACCGTCTTGATCTCCTGCAGGCAGACGATGTCGGGCGTGCTCTCGGTCAGCCAATGGGTGAGGTTGCCGAGGCGGGCCCGCACGCCGTTGATGTTCCAGGTGACGATTTTCATGACGGTCTCATTACTCTTGCGGCGGATGGCGTTCGACCAGACCGATCGTATTGCCGGCAGGATCCTTTAGGAAGGCCATCCACTCGCTTTCCCCCGCTGGACCGAAAAGACCCTTGGCGTCGCGATGGACGAGAGCTGGCGGCGCGGTGAAGGGAACGCCCGCGGCCTTTGCCTCGGCGTGGAAATCATCGAGGTTTGATATGTCGAGATAGACGGTACCGGCCGGTATGCCATCCGTGAACAGCAGCCTGATGTCGCCGGCCATGATGAAGGCAATGCCTGGCGGATCGAAACGCGCGTGAACATTCATGCCGAGCACGTCGTGCCAGAAGGTCAGCGTCGCGTCGAGGTTCCGTCCGGCCGACAGCGCGATCTGACGGACCGCGCCGATGGCAGGCATGCTGTTAGATGGAAAAGCTGGTGCCGCAGCCGCAGGAGGCGACCGCATTCGGGTTCCTGATCTGAAACGACTGGCCCATCAAATCGTCGACGAAGTCGATCACCGAGCCGCCCATATAAACCAAGGACAGGTCGTCGATCAGCACCGTGGCGCCGTCCTTCTCGATGGCGACGTCATCGTCGTTGCGCGTATCGACCAGGTCGAACTTGTAGGAAAAGCCCGAGCAGCCGCCGCCTTCGACGGAAACGCGCAGTGCCGTCTTGCCGGCTTCGCCAGAGACGATCTTGGCGATCCGCTTGGCCGCGGCCTCGGTCATATCGACTTTCATGGCAGTCTTGGCATCCGCGCCCATGGGCGTCACCTTGCTTTCCGTTTCACATGATAGGTATGAAGCGCAAGCGGCCAAGTCAACCACATCCCAAGTCAACTGCACCAAGTCAACCTGCGGCATCGATCATGACCAACGAGTTGGGCGACATCGGATTTGGCTACCGGCCACGCGCGGCTTATGCCACCGATCCGGCGCGCTCGCGCGGCCGGCTGTTCGACGAGGTCGAAAGCCCGACCCGCACGCCGTTCCAGCGCGACCGGGACCGCATCATCCATTCGACCGCGTTCCGGCGGCTCAAGCACAAGACCCAAGTCTTCATCGCCCATGAAAGCGACCATTATCGCACAAGGCTGACCCATTCGATCGAAGTGGCGCAGATTGCCCGTGCGCTGGCGCGGGCGCTGCGCGGCGACGAGGATCTCGCCGAGGCGGTCGCGCTGGTGCATGATTTCGGCCACACACCCTTCGGTCACACCGGCGAAGACGCGCTGAACGACAAGATGGCCGCCTGGGGCGGCTTCGATCACAACGCGCAATCGCTGCGTATCGTGACGAGGCTGGAAGCGCGATATGCCGAATTCGATGGGTTGAACCTGACCTGGGAAACGCTTGAGGGCCTGGTCAAGCACAACGGTCCCCTGACGGACACCAGCGGCAAAGGCCTGAAAGGACCGGTGCCGCAGGCGATCCGCGATTATTCGCAGCTGCAGGACCTCGAACTCGACCGGTTCGCCGGCATCGAGGCGCAATGCGCGGCGATCGCCGATGACATCGCCTACAACACCCATGACATTGACGACGGCCTGCGGGCAGGGCTGCTGACGCTCGACATGCTGGAGGCCGTCTCGCTGCCGGGAGCGATCCTGAAGGGCGTGCGCCAACGCTATCCGGCGCTCGATGACGTACGCACCGGCCACGAATTGATGCGGCGGCAGATCACCGCCATGGTCGAGGACGTCATTGTCTGCGCGACCGCCAATCTGGAGCGTGCAGGGCCGCGCAGCGCCGATGCTGTGCGGGCGGCGGGCGAGACGATGGTTACTTTTTCCGCCGAGATGGCCGCGGCCGAGAAGGAACTGAAGGCGTTCCTCTACAAGCACCTCTACCGGCACGCGGAGGTGATGCGGGTGCGCGCCGGTGCCGAGCAGATCGTCAGGGATCTGTTCGACGCCTATTTCGCCGACCCTCGTGCCATGCCGGACGGCTGGCGCGAGGGGCTGGACCGGGCCGAAGATCGCATCAAGGCGCGCAGCGTTGCCGATTTCCTCGCGGGCATGACCGACACCTACGCGCTGAAGGAACATCGGCGTTTGTTTGACCGGATACCGGATTTGAGCTAGGGCGGGCGCGATTTTGCCGGCCAACGAGCCGGATTCGCCATAAAGCCGCCAGAGCAATACCCATGAACATCTTCGCCGATTTCACCGCGCGAGTCACAAAGGCTGTCGAAGCGCTCGATCTGAAAGACAAGGACGGCGGTTCGCCCGATCTGTCGCGCATTGCCGTCGAACCGCCGCGCGACGCCAGCCATGGCGATCTCGCGACCAATGCCGCGATGGTGCTGGCCAAGCCCACCGGCCAGAACCCGCGTGCATTGGCCGAGATACTGGCGCAGGCGCTGCGGGCCGACAAGGATGTCGCCGCCGCCGAGGTCGCAGGCCCAGGCTTCGTCAATCTCCGGCTCAAGGACGGCTTCTGGCAGGCTCATCTGTCGGTGCTTCTCGGCGAGGGTCGCAACTATGGCCGCTCGACGATCGGGGCCGGCCGGAAAACCAATGTCGAATATGTCTCGGCCAATCCGACCGGGCCGATGCATGTCGGCCATTGCCGGGGCGCGGTTGTCGGTGACGCGCTCGCCAACCTGATGGCGTTCGCCGGCTACGACGTGACCAAGGAATATGTCATCAACGACGCCGGCTCGCAGATCGATGTATTGGGCCGTTCGGCCATGCTGCGCTACCGCGAGGCGCTCGGCGAGGACATCGGCGAGATTCCGGCCGGACTTTACCCCGGGGACTATCTCGTCCCGGTCGGCGAGGCTTTGGTCCGGGAGTTTGGCCGCTCCCTGCTGCAGATGCCGGAAGACGAGGCGCTGGCCATCGTCAAGGACCGCACCATCGATGCGATGATGGCGATGATCCGCGAGGACCTCGCGCTGCTCAACGTGCACCACGACGTGTTCTTCTCCGAGCGCACGCTGCATGCCGACAATGCCAGGAAGATCCGCTCGGCGATCAACGACCTGACGCTGAAGGGCCACATCTACAAGGGCAAGCTGCCGCCGCCCAAGGGCGAGAAGCCGGACGACTGGGAAGACCGCGAACAGACGCTTTTCCGTTCGACCGCCGTGGGCGACGACATGGACCGGGCGCTGGTCAAGTCCGATGGCGCCTTTACCTATTTCGCCGCCGACGTGGCGTATCTGAAGGACAAGGTCGATCGCGGCTTTGTCGACCTGATCTATGTGCTTGGCGCCGACCATGGCGGCTACGTCAAGCGGCTGGAAGCGCTCGCGCGGGCGATTGCCGGTGACGACGTCAAGCTCACCGTGCTTTTGTGCAATCTGGTCAAGCTGTTTCGCGATGGCGAGCCGGTCCGCATGTCGAAGCGGTCCGGCGACTTCGTGACGTTGCGCGAGGTGGTTGAAGAAGTCGGGCGCGACCCGATCCGCTTCATGATGCTCTACCGCAAGAACGATGCGCCGCTTGACTTCGACTTCGCCAAGGTGACGGAGCAGTCGAAGGACAATCCGGTGTTTTATGTGCAGTACGCCTCGGCGCGCTGCCATTCGGTGTTCCGGCAGGCGAGCGAGCAATTGGGCGAGGCGAATTTCGACCGCAAGAGCCTGACTGCCGCGGTGACGTCGTTGACCGACGAGGGCGAGATCGGCCTGATCCGCAAGCTCGCAGAATATCCACGCCTGATCGAGTCCGCAGCACTTGCGCTCGAGCCGCATCGACTGGCATTTTATCTCTATGATCTGGCTTCCAGTTTCCACGGCCATTGGAACCGTGGCACGGATAATCCGGACTTACGTTTTGTTAAGGTTAACGACCGAGAATTGACGCATGCCAGACTAGGGCTGGTGCAGGCTGTTTCGGACGTTTTGACGTCCGGCCTGACGTTGATCGGAGCCGCCGCGCCCACCGAAATGCGTTAGGTTTAACTAAAAAACCTGTCACCTTTTGCCCACATTGCGCTGGTAAGGGCCAACCCTGCGCGACGTCCATGGCGTCCGACTGAGTGCGAGTTCGGGAACAATAATGGCAGACAGAACCCAGCTGAGAATAGCCGACAACAACGACATCGCCGAGGATGATCCGTTCGCGGAGCTGACCAGGATCATGGGATTCGACCCACGCCAGCCGGTCAAGCCGCAGGCGCCGGTCCCGTCACAGGTCACTGTCGCCGGTCCGTCAGTGCAAGAGGACGATTTCGATATCGATCTCGAAAAGGAACTGATGGGCGAGTTCAACGCTGGCGACAGCGTCGTCGCTCCCGTCGTCGAGGTTCATGAGCCGGCATTCGAAACGGCGGCCATCCATGCGGCGGACGACGATCTTGCCCTTTCGCTCGACGACGATTTCCATCTGGACATGGCCGATGTCGATGATCAGGCGGTCGTCGCCAGCCATGCGAGTGCCGCTGCGGCCGATGCCGCGCCATCCATCGAGCCTGCCTTCGACGCCGATTTCGACAATGCCGTCGCCAGTTCGCTTGAAGGCGTTTCGCCCTATGAGGACGATCTGCCGATGGAGGAGGAGCTTGCCGCGTCGCTCGACCGGGACTTCCATGTCGAGGATGAGGCCGCCGAGACCCAGCACGCTGTTGCCGAAGAGCCGGTGATTGAGGAGCCGGTCTCGGATCATCAGTTCGACGATGCGGTCGCCATGTCGCTCGAAGACGAGCTGATGCTTGACGACCATTCGGCGGATCAGCACCACGCGGCTGCCGTCGAATACCCACAACCGGCGCAGGCCGCCGCGAAGGAGGCCCAGGCGGTCTCCGATGAGGCTTTCGCGGGCCACTTCGACAACGCCCTGGCCGATGTCGGCGCGGATCTTGACATTCAGGCGGACGAGCCGGTGGCCTTTGATGAGGCGGAGGCGGACGAAGTGTTCACCCATGCCGAGGAAACGAAGGGCGAGATCCCAAGCGCCGAACCCGTGTCGGATGACGCTTTCGATGTGAACCTCGATGACGCGTTTGCCGAGCCTGCCGAAGAGCCCGCCGCCGAGCTCGCGGCTGCTGCGGTTCAACCGGCGGCGACGGCAGCCCCCGCTGCCAATATGGCCGAGCCGGCGCAAGCCCCCATGGCCGATGAACGGAGCCTCGAGGACGAGTTGAATGCGCTTCTGGGCGCCATGACCGCGCGCGCGGTGCCGTCTGCCAAGGAGCCGGCCATGGCCGGACCCGTCGTGGCTCAACCTGCTGCTATTCCTGTCGCAGCCGCAAAGACCACCGAGGAGCCCGCCGATCTTGTTGGCGAACTCGACTGGGATCTCGACGAACCGGCATCCGAAGGGGAAATGCATCACTCCGATGCCGCACAGGCCGCCGATACCGATCCCGATAATCTGCTGCTCGATGAGCTTCAGGATCTTGGCTCGCATGCCACTGATGCTGATCAAGTCGATGTCGATATCGACAATGATGCGTTCGATGCCGCCTTGGCCAAGAGCCTGGATCCGAGTGACGGAGCAGTCTTCCGGCAGGATCAAGCTGATTCTCCCGATTGGCAGGCGGACGATTGGCAGGCGGAACGCTCCGCACCGGCGGAACCGGCCCGTTCGTGGAGCCGCGTAACACCGGTTCCCCAGCAGTCGGCATTTGCCGCGCAGCCAGCCGCTTCGATGGCTGCCGAGGCCGTGGCACCGGAAGTGGCCGCGATGCCGCCCTACCATCCGACCGAGCCCGTTGCGGCCGCCCCTTATGCGACGCCGGTATCCGCGCCGCAGCCGCGCCAGTCCTCCCGCTACGAAGAGATGCCTGATGTGGAGACGGTCGACGTGCCGGAGCGCGTTGTGGCGCTGGCTGACGATCTCGACATTCCGGAGCTGCATTTCGAGGAAGATGAACCGGCGGCATCCGGCTATGACGATCTTGACGCCGAGTTCGCCAGCCTTCTGACGGAAATGAATTCGGTGGATGTCGCGCCGGCTCCCGCTGCTGCCGCAAGCAGCGCGTCCCATGCGGATGAATCCTACAATGCCGGTTTCAATTCGGGATATGAGGCGCTTAATCCGGGATATGAGGGGCTCAATCCGGGATATGGGGGCCCCAATCCGGGATATGAGAAGCTCAATCCGGGATATGAGAAGCTCAATCCGGGATATGCGCTCAATCAGGGATACGAACAACCCAAGTCGGCCTATCAGCCGGAAGCGCGGACCTATGCGGCGCGGCCGGCCGAAATGCCTGCCCGCGGGGCGGCGACCACAGGCTACGCCAATGCCGCCGACGGCTTCGACCTCGACAGCCTGCCCGGCAGCCAGCCGGTCTCACAGGCGGACAATTTTACCGTCGATGAACTCGACTACGATCCCGAACTTGACGAGGCCATGTCTGTTCCCGGGCTCGGCGAGCGGGAAGCGGCCAGGCCGTCGGGCCGGCGCGGCCTGTTCATCGCTGCGATCGTCGGCGCGGTGGCGGTTGCAGGCGGTCTTGGTGCCTTTGCCCTGTCTCTAGGCGGCAAGGGCGGCAGCGAGGCTCCGGTGATCGTGAAGGCCGACAATTCGCCAATCAAGATCAAGCCGGAAAACCCGGGCGGCACTGTGGTGCCGAACCAGGACAACAAGGTCTATGACGCCGTGGTCAAGGGCGCGAAGCCCGCCGAACCGGTGCAGCAGAAGCTTGTCACCAACACCGAGGAACCTGTGGATGTGCAGGCGAAGGACCCGGCCCGTGCCGTCGATCTTTCTTCTGGCCAGAGCGCTGCCGCTGGCGTGACGGACGACGGCAACACCGCCCCGATCGCCAATGCCGTCGCGACCGCCAATGCCGCACCGGCCGCCAGTGCGCCGGCCGACAATGCGGCACCGGCGCCCAAATCCGAGGATCGCATCGCGCAGGTGCTGCAGGATGCCGACAAGGGCACCAGCACCGACGTCGTCGCCGTTGCGCCGCGCAAGGTGAGGACCATGGTGGTCAAGTCAGACGGCTCGCTGGTGCCGCGCGAGGATCCGGCACCGGCCGCACCGCAGGTGGCCGCCACTGAACCAGCCGATCCGGCGCCCCAGCATGTCGCCCCTTCGGGCCAGTCCGATGCCGACCAGACCGGTACCGTGGCGACCGCCGCCGCCCAGGCGGACGAGCCTGCGCTCAAGCCGGCAGCCAAGCCGCTGGCGAAGGCGCAGTCGGCCAACACGCCGGCCAAAGTTCCGGTGGCGCCGCAGCGTCCGTCCGACCAGCCGGTCGACGTCGTCGGCGAGGTCAAACCCGATCAGGTCGCTTCCATCGATCCGGCAACGGCGGCGACCGGCGGTTCATGGTCGATGCAGATCGCTTCGCAACCGACCGTGGAAAGCGCCCAGTCGACTTACCAGGATCTGCAGCGCCGCTACGGCAGCGTGCTTTCCGGCCGCACCGCCAACATCGTCAAGGCCGAGATCGCAGGCAAAGGCACATTCTACCGCGTCCGCGTTCCGGCTCAGTCGCGCAACGATGCCATCAATTTGTGCACCAGCTACAAGGCAGCCGGCGGCAACTGCTTCGTGTCGCGTTAGACGCCGATCAACCATTCAAAAACCGGCGCGGCCCAAGGCCGCGCCGGTTTTCGTATAGGCTGCCCCTATGTGCCCCGGCTTTTTCATGTGCCCGTTTTTTTCATGTGGGAGCATATCTTGTGGTCGCGGCCTGCGAGCCGAGACGATTCCCTTTGATCGCGCGAGGCCTTAGACTCCAGTCATGACCGAATCAAAATCCATGATCCTCGGCTGTGCCGGGAAATCGCTCACCCGCGAAGAAATCAACTTCTATCGCAATGAATGCCCCTGGGCCTTCATCCTGTTTGCCCGCAACATTGGCGAGACCGAGCAGATCCGCGATCTGGTCGCCGAGATGCGCGACTGCATCGGGCGTCCGGATGCGCTGGTGTTCATCGATCAGGAAGGCGGCAGGGTGCAACGCCTTCGGCCACCGCTGGCGCCAAACTATCCGGCGGGCGGTGCGCTTGGCGCGCTGTGGCGCGACGATCACGACGCCGGCGCCCGTGCTGCCTGGCTGATGGCGCGCCTGCACGCCTTCGACCTGCTGCGCTACGGCATTACGGCGGATTGCCTGCCGGTGCTCGACGTGCCGATCGAAGGTGCCAGCGATGTCATCGGCGCGCGCGCCTATGGCAAGGAGCCGCGCGCGGTCATCGAACTCGGCCGCGCCACGGCCGAAGGCCTGATGTCGGGCGGCGTGCTGCCTGTCATGAAACACATTCCGGGTCATGGCAGGGCCTTTGCCGACACGCACTTCGAGTTGCCCACGGTCGACGCCTCGCTCAGCGACCTGCAGCGGCATGATTTCGCCCCGTTCAGGGAGCTTAACCATCTGCCGATGGCGATGACCGCGCATGTCGTCTACAGCGCCATCGATCCCAAGAATCCGGCGACGACGTCCGGCAAGGTCATCGACGAGATCATTCGCCGCGACATCGGCTTTGACGGGCTGCTGATGAGCGACGACACCTCGATGAAGGCACTTTCTGGGGATTTCCCGACAAAGGCGGCCTCGATCCTTGCGGCGGGCTGCGATCTGGTCCTTCACTGCAACGGCGTTTTCGAGGAGATGGCGGGCATCGCATCGCGCACCAGGGGGCTCGAGGGCAAGTCGCTGGAGCGCGCAAAGCGGGCGATGACCTATATCAGCAAAAGCGACACGGCCGAGGAAACCGAGATACGCGCTGAATTCGCCACCTATTTCGATGCGGTGGCCTGACCAAGAGGAAGTGGAACGACTGTGGCGGAAACATTGGAGAGCAAGGCCCCGAAGGCCGCACCGATGGACCGCCTGTGGGCCGAGAATGACGATTCACGGCTGACCGGCGATCCGTCGCTGGTGGTTGACGTCGCCGGGTTCGAAGGTCCGCTCGATCTCCTGCTGCATCTTGCCCGCAACCAGAAGGTCGACCTGGCGCGCATTTCCATCCTTGCGCTAGCCGAGCAATATCTGGCCTTTGTCGAGACGGCGAGGGCGCTGCGCCTCGAGCTTGCCGCCGACTACCTGGTGATGGCGGCGTGGCTGGCGTTCCTGAAGTCGAAGCTTTTGATCCCCAAGCAGCCGGGCGAGGAGGGTGAAAGCGGCGAGGAGCTTGCGGCGGTGCTGCAATTCCGGCTGAAGCGGCTCGAGGCCATGCGCGACGCGGCGGCGCGTCTCGTCAATCGCAACCGACTCGGCCGCGACGTGTTCGCGCGCGGCATGCCGGAGATGGTCATCATCGAGAAGCGCAACTCTTACTCGGCCTCGCTCTACGACCTTTTGACCGCTTATGCGCAGCAGCGGCAGAAGCAGGCGATCACCAATGTGACGATCGCCAGGCGCGGTGTCTGGTCGCTCAAGGATGCCCGAGATATCCTGACGCGGCTGATCGGCTCGCTGCGGGACTGGACGGCGCTCGACAGCTTCCTCATCCAGTATCTGACCAGCCCGGAAGAGCGGCGCACGGCGATCGCCAGCTCATTCGCAGCGACACTGGAGCTGGTGCGCGAGCGCAAAATGGATATGCGGCAGGACCAGGTGTTCGCGCCGATCTATCTGCGCGACCACCGCGCACAGACAATCAAGCCAGTCGAGGTGGCATCATGAGCGAACGCGCCAACGCTTCGGTTATCCCCTTCAAGGTGGACGAGGAGCAGGAAGAGGGCGAACTCGACCAGGGTTCAGCCCAGAATCCGGAACAGAATCCGGCCGAGCGCCTGCACATGTCCGAGGCCATGCGCATGGCCGAGGCGATCGTCTTCGCCAGTGCCGAACCGGTCAGCGAAAAGCAGCTTGCCGCACGCCTTCCAGATGGCATCAATATCGCGCTTGCGATGGTGGAATTGCAGCAGATCTACGCCCGGCGCGGCGTCAATCTGGTCCGGGTCGGCGATGCCTGGGCTTTCCGCACCGCCGGCGATCTTGCCTTCCTGATGAGCCGCGACACGGTGCAGCAGCGCAAGCTGTCGCGGGCCGCGCTCGAAGTGCTGGCGATCATTGCCTATCACCAGCCGGTGACGCGCGCCGAGATCGAGGACATCCGTGGTGTCGAAACCTCGAAAGGCACACTCGACACGCTGCTGGAGACGGAATGGGTGCGTATGCGCGGCCGTCGCAAAACGCCTGGCCGTCCCGTCACTTATGGCACCACCGAAACCTTCCTTGACCATTTTGCGCTCGAGGAAATCCGTGATCTTCCCGGCATGGAGGAATTGAAGGGCGCCGGCCTGCTTTCGGGCCGCATGCCGTCGAATTTCTCGATCCCGCTGCCGCCGGCCGACGCCGACGTGCTGAGCGAGGACGAGGATCCGTTGACCGACATCGATCTCGAGGAACTCGGCCTGCTGACGCCGCGCGTCACGGAAGATTGACCACGGGCGCCTATCAATAGCTGCTTTCCGGCTTTACATGCGCCGTTTGGTAGCGGGCCGCTTCGCTGAAAATGCGTGACATCCGCCAGCCTTTCATAAACTCTGTCGCGGTTGTGTTTGAATCCCAACGCGAAAACGCATAGATCATCGCCAGGGAAAACATTCGAGAGAGATTTGCTATGGGTTCATTTTCGATTTGGCACTGGATGATCGTGCTGGTCATCGTGCTTCTGGTGTTCGGCCGCGGCAAGATTCCGGAGCTGATGGGCGACATGGCCAAGGGCATCAAGAGCTTCAAGAAGGGCATGGCCGACGACGACGTTGCCGACGACAAGCGTACCGTCGAGCACCGCGCCGACGAAACCGTTTCGGCAGCCAAGGAAAAAGTCAGCAAGAGCTGAGCCCAACGGTGTTGCTTTGTGCATGTCGTTGTCCGAAAACCGCTTCGCACTTTTGGGCGACAAGCACTAGTCGGAACTGATAGCCATGTTTGAAGTCGGCTGGACCGAAATGCTGGTGATCGCGATCGTCATGATCGTGGTCGTCGGGCCGAAGGATTTGCCCAACATGCTGCGCACCTTCGGCCGCACGACGGCGAAGCTGCGCACCATGGCGGCCGACTTCCAGAAACAGTTCAACGAGGCGCTGAAGGAAGCCGAACTCGACGACGTCAAGAAATCGGTCGACGAGCTCAAGGGCCTCAGCCCGGTTGCAGAGATCCGCAAGCAGCTCAATCCGTTCGAGCAGGCGGCGGCCGATGTGCGCGCCGGCGTCGACGCGGCGATAAAGCCGAAGCCGGCCGCTGATCCGGCGGCACCTGCCGCCTCGACGCCGCAGGCGGCCGAGCCGTTGAAGAACGGTGCGACGGAAATGCCTGGTGTCAACGGGCCAGATGCCGCGCCGACAACGCCGATTTTTCCGGCAATGACCGATGCTTCGGCGGTGCCGGCATCCACGGAACCTCCCGTGGCGCCGAAGGCACCTGCGGCAAAGAAGGCCGCCAGGACGGCGCCGGAGGCAAAAGGACCGTCGAAGGCCTCGACACCCGCGAAGGCGGTGACGGCAAAAGCCGCACCAGCGCCCAAGGCGTCGGCAAAGCCCGTGACGGCGGCAAAGCCTGAGGCCGCCGCGACGAAGCCCGCAGCTGCCAACACGACAGCTGCAAAGGCGACGGCTGCAAGGGCGACTGCTGCCAAGACGGCAGCTGCAAAGGCTGGGGCGAAAGCCGAACCGAAGCCTGCTCCGGCGAAGCCGGTGACCAGGAAGACGTCGGGAGCCGCCAAGTGAGCGTTTCGGACAAGGAAAAAGACGAGATCGAAAAATCGTCTGCGCCGCTGATCGAGCATCTCATCGAATTGCGCCGCCGGCTGATCTGGTCGCTCGGGGGTTTCTTCGTTGCCTTCCTGGTGTGCTTCTTCTTCGCCAAGCGGTTGTTCAACCTGCTGGTCGTCCCCTTCAAATGGGCGACGAAATGGGCCGGGCTCGATCCGCACAAGGTCGAGCTGATCTACACCGCGCCGCAGGAATTCTTCTTCACCCAGGTCAAGCTCGCCATGTTCGGCGGTATGGTCATCGCGTTTCCGCTGATCGCCACGCAGATCTACAAATTCATTGCCCCCGGTCTCTACAAGAACGAGCGCAACGCCTTCCTGCCGTTCCTGATCGCGTCGCCCGTCCTGTTCCTGATGGGCGCTTCGCTGGTCTATTTCTTCTTCACGCCGATGGTGATGTGGTTCTTCCTTGCCATGCAGCAGGCCGGTACCGACGAGCAGGTGCAGATTTCGCTGTTGCCGAAAGTCTCGGAATATCTCAGCCTGATCATGACGCTGATATTTTCCTTCGGCCTGGTGTTCCAGCTGCCGGTGGTGACCAGCCTGATGACGCGCGTCGGCATGCTGTCGTCCAAGGCGCTGGCCGAGAAGCGCAAATGGGCGATCGTCATTGCCTTCGTCGTCGCGGCCGTGCTGACGCCGCCCGATCCGATGAGCCAGATCGGCTTGGCCATCCCGACCATCCTACTCTACGAGGTCGCCATCTGGTCGTCCCGGCTGATCGAGCGCAGCCAGGCGCGCGAGCGCATGGCGCGCGAGAAGCAGGAGGCAGGCGAGACCGTCGCGGACAAGACCCCGGACGAACCTCCAGCGCCGGCAGCTTCGTAACACACGCAGCCAGGCCCGAGACAGCGGCGGAAAACGGCAGCCGCCGCCCAGCCTCATCTTGCATCGATCAAAATTGCGGTTTACGCCCCTCAAACTGAAACGCATCGCCATTAAGGCGATGCGTTTCAGTTTTTGCTTTGCATGCCGTTGTCCCAAAACCGCTGCGCACTTGGGCGACATGCTACCTGAGGACGGATAAACCATGCTCGACATCAAATGGATTCGCGACAACCCGAAAGCCCTTGTCGAGGCGCTCACCAAGCGCTCGTGGCCGGCGAGCGAGGCGCAATCCACTGTCGACGGGTTGATCGCCAGTGACGAGGCGCGGCGCGAACATGTCACCGAGCTGCAGACCAAACAGGAGCGCCGCAACGCCGCCTCGAAGGAGATCGGCAACGCCATGCGTTCGGGCGATGCCGCCCTTGCCGAAAAACTGAAAGCCGAAGTCGGCGAGATAAAAACCTTCATCCAGAATGGCGAGGCGCGCGAACGCGAGCTCGACAAGGCGCTGAACGACGCGCTGGCGGTGCTGCCCAACGTGCCGCTCGATGATGTGCCTGTCGGCAAGGACGAGCACGACAATGTCGTCAGGCATGTCGTCGGCGAGCTGCCGACGCGGCCGAACTGGGTGAAGGAGCATTTCGAGATCGGCGAAGCGCTCGGCATGATGGATTTCGAACGGGCGGCGAAGCTGTCGGGCTCGCGCTTCACCGTGCTGAAGAGCGGACTGGCGCGGATGGAACGGGCGATCGGCCAATTCATGCTCGACATGCACACGACCGAACATGGCTATGAGGAAGTGATCCCGCCGCTGATGGTGCGGGACGAGGTGCTTTTCGGCACCAACCAGTTGCCGAAATTCGAGGAGGATCTGTTCTTCACGCCGCACGGGGAGGGCAGGCTTGGCCTCATCCCCACCGCCGAGGTGCCGCTCACCAACCTTGTGCGTGAAGAAATCACCGCGCATGAGAAACTGCCGTTGCGCTACACGGCGCTGACGCCGTGCTTCCGGTCTGAAGCGGGCTCGGCCGGGCGCGACACGCGCGGCATGCTGCGCCAGCACCAGTTCTACAAGGTCGAGCTTGTGTCGATCACCGACCAGGACTCGTCGCTGGCCGAGCATGAGCGGATGACGCAATGCGCCGAGGAAGTGCTGAAGCGGTTGGAGCTGCCGTTCCGCACCATGGTTCTGTGCACCGGCGACATGGGTTTTGGCGCCCGCAAGACCTACGATATCGAGGTCTGGCTGCCCGGCCAGAATGCGTACCGCGAAATTTCATCGTGCTCGGTCTGCGGCGATTTCCAGGCGCGCCGCATGGATGCCCGCTACAAGGACAAGGACGGCAAGGGCAACCGTTTCGTCCACACGCTCAACGGTTCGGGCACCGCTGTCGGCCGCGCTCTCATAGCTGTCATCGAAAACTACCAGAATGAGGATGGCAGCGTAACCATTCCTGAAGTGCTGCGGCCTTACATGGGCGGCCTGGAAAAGATCGAATCGAAATAATGCGCATCCTTCTGACCAACGACGACGGCATTCATGCCGAGGGGCTGGCATCGCTCGAGCGCGTCGCCCGTACGCTGTCCGACGATGTCTGGGTGGTGGCGCCGGAGCAGGACCAGTCCGGCTACGCGCATTCGCTGTCGATCTCGGAGCCGCTGCGGCTGCGCAAGATCGGCGAAAAGCACTTTGCCGTGCGGGGCACGCCGACCGATTGCGTCATCATGGGCGTCAAGAAGATCCTGCCCGGCGCACCCGACCTGATCCTGTCCGGCATCAATTCGGGCGCCAACATCGCCGACGACGTCACTTATTCGGGAACCGTCGCCGGCGCCATGGAAGGCGCGCTGCTCGGCATCAGGTCGATCGCTCTCAGCCAGGGCTACAGCTATGTCGGCGAGGACCGCGTCGTTCCTTACGAGACCACCGAGGCGCTGGCGCCGGCGCTGCTGAAGAAGCTCGTCGCGACGCCGCTGCCCGACGGCGTGCTGCTCAATGTCAATTTTCCGAACTGCCTTCCCGAGGAAGTCGCCGGTACTGTGGTCACCACACAGGGCAAGCTGGTGCACAGCCTCTGGGTCGACGAACGTCGCGACGGCCGTGGCCTGCCTTACTATTGGCTGCGCTTCGGCCGCGAGCCGGTCGAAGGCAAGCAGGGCACCGACCTTTTTGCCCTGCGCAACCGTCTGGTGTCGGTGACGCCGTTGCAGCTCGACCTCACCGCGCATGAGATCCGTGACCAGCTGAGCAAGGCGCTTGCATGAACCATGGCATCGACGATCGCGAAGGCTTCGCCGCTTTCCTGCTGCGCCTGCGCGGCAGGGGGACCGTGCCGAAGGCGCTGATCGCGGCTTTCGAGGCGACACCACGGCGCGGTTTCCTGGCGCCCCACTTCCACCAGATCGCCTGGTCCGACCGAATGTTGCCGATCGAATGCGGCGAGGCGATCGAAGGCGCCGACATGCAGGCGGCGGTGATCGCGGCACTTGCCATCGAGCCCAGCAATCGTGTGCTCGAGATCGGCACCGGCTCGGGCTACACCGCTGCGGTGATGTCGCGGCTTGCCGCGCGCATCGTTACCATAGATCGCTACAAGACCCTGGCCGAACAGGCAAAACAGCGCTTCGACGCGCTCGGTATCAGCAACGCCATCGCGCGCCAGGCCGACGGTTCCGCCGGTTTGCCCGCTGAAGGACCGTTCGATCGCATCGTCGCCTGGGCGGCTTTCGACAGCCTGCCGCGCTTTCTGCTCGACCAATTGTCGAGTGGCGGCATCGTCATTGCACCGATCGGCCCGGAGGAGGGCGAGCAGGTGCTGGCCAAGCTGACCAAGGTCGGCAGCCGTTTCGAGCGCGAGGATATCGGTCTTGTGCGCCTGCAGCCGATCCTGCGCAGCCTGGCAGCGGTGATGTAGCTTTTCGTCAGGCGTCGTCCGCCATTTCAGCCTGCCGAAGTGCATGATCGGCCGCCCCAAATATTTTAAGAAAATTTATGTCGGATTCCATGGGGTTAACCGACCAGTAACATTAACGCGCTTTAATCCTGACCAGTTGGTGCAGAGTTTGTGCGGGTTAGTGCGATGCAACTCAATGTTTTGAAGGCAAATAGTCGCAATCTGGCGCGGGGCTGCGCTGTTCTCATGATTGCAGGCGCGGCCGCCGGGTGCAGTTCCCAGGCTTCGCGGTTCAACAGTGTCGACGACGTCTTTACTTCCTCGACCAATAATCAGCGCGCGATCATCAACAAGCAGGATGCCGTACAGCCCTATCCGGGCGACGTCTCGGCAGCCCCACTCGACGGCAGCCACACGCAATCGGTCGCCCGCTCCAGCCTTGAACCGGTTTCGAGCCGGCCGTTGCCGCCGCCGGTTTCAGCCCAGGCCGCTCCTGCGCTCGCGCCCGCCGCCAATCCGGTGCGGGTCGCATCGGCGCCGGCCCTGGCTCGGCCCGCTCCCCATGTCGACAGGACGACAACCGGCACCGTCGCGCCGGCCGCGAAGCCATTCAAAAATGCCCAGCCCGACGAGCCGAAGATGGCTGAGGCCGGCCGGCCGCACGCGACCGAGATCGTCGTCCGGGACGGCGAAACCATTTCCGGCTTGGCGGCGCACTACAAGGTGCCGGCCGATGTCATCATGAAGGCGAATGGCCTGAGCCCGACCAAGGGGCTGAAGACCGGTCAGAAGATCGTCATCCCGGCCTATGCCTATTCGAGCAAGGCTGAATCGAAGGTCGCTGATGCGAAGCCGGCCAAGGATGGCAAGCACGACCTGCCGGCCTCCGCGCCGGACAAGGTCGCCGTTCTGCCGCAGCAGCCGAAGGTCAAGGAGGGCAAGTCCGCGGCTCAGGTCGATGCGTCGGCTGCCACAAGCCAGCCCAAGGAGCCCAAGCCAGCGCAGGTGGCCAAGGCTGGCCCCGCCGGCACCTATACGGTCCAGTCCGGCGACACGATGTCCTCGATCGCCAGGAAGACCGGCATTGGCGTCGTTGCCCTGAAGCAGGCCAACGGCATGAAAGATGGCTTGCTCAAGATCGGCCAGACCCTGAAGGTGCCGGCCGGTGGAACCGCGACAGTCGCCAGCGCAAAGCCGGCCAAGGTCGACCCGGTGACCACGGCCACCACGCAGCCCGCCGCAAAGGCCACGCCGTCGGAAACGCTGGCATCCTACACGCCGCCGAAGAAGGATGCGAAGGTCATCCAGCAGGCCGAGGACGACGAGGCGGTGGCGCCGGATGCCACGGGCATCGGCAAGATGCGCTGGCCGGTGCGCGGCCGGGTGATCTCCGGCTTCGGATCCGGCAGGGACGGTGTCGACATCGCCGTGCCCACGGGAACGCCGATCAAGGCAGCCGAGAACGGCGTCGTCATCTATGCCGGCGACGGGCTCAAGGAATTCGGCAATACGGTGCTGGTGCGCCACGAGAACGGTCTAGTCACCGTCTACGGCCATGCCAGTTCGATCGAGGTGCAACGCGGCCAGAAGGTCAAGCGCGGTCAGGAGATCGCACTCTCGGGCATGAGCGGCACGACGGACTCGCCGAAGCTGCACTTCGAAGTGCGCAAGAACTCGGCCCCGGTCGATCCCTCGACCTATCTCGAATAGAATAAAAAAAGCGATTTGCGGGCCGTCTGACCTCCAGTCCGGCCCGCCGGCTCAGCCCGTTCCGCAAGGAGCGGGCTCTTTCAGTTGATTTCTTGGTTTAAGTCTTTGTTTCCGTGCATGTCGTGGTCGCGAGACCGAGCTCGCCTGAGCGACATGGATCAATCCTTCAATGGCTTGCCGAGCCGGCCCGCCAGGTCCTGGGTGAACTGCCAGGCAACGCGGCCCGAGCGGCTGCCGCGCGTCGTAGCCCATTCCAGCGCCTCGGCGCGAAGCTGCCCGGGGTCGATGTCGAGGCCATGATGGCTGGCATAGCCGTTGATCATGTCGAGATATTCGTCCTGCGAGCATTTGTGGAAGCCGAGCCAAAGTCCGAAACGATCGGACAGCGAAACCTTTTCCTCGACCGCTTCGG
Organism: Mesorhizobium sp. B2-4-12; assembly: GCF_006441575.1. Classification (NCBI taxonomy): domain Bacteria; kingdom Pseudomonadati; phylum Pseudomonadota; class Alphaproteobacteria; order Hyphomicrobiales; family Phyllobacteriaceae; genus Mesorhizobium; species Mesorhizobium sp. B2-4-12. Next base: position 93,006 of record NZ_VFVC01000005.1, on the reverse strand, counting down.
ACGGGTTGATGGCGGTCGAGCGCTCATTGTCGATCATGTCGCGCGGCAACAGGTGGCGGCGGTTCGAGGTGGCGTAGAAGATGACGTTGGCCGGGCGGCCCTCGACGCCACCTTCGAGCGCCGCCTTCAATGACTTGTAGGACGTGTCGTCGTGGTCGAAGGAGAGGTCGTCGCAAAACAGGATGATGCGGAAGGGAGCGGACTTCAGCAATCCCATCAGCTTCGGCAGCGTGTCGATGTCCTCGCGGTGGATTTCGATCAGCTTCAGTGGCAGGTCGGACTTGGCCTTGGCGTTGATCTCGGCGTGCACGGCCTTGACCAGCGACGATTTGCCCATCCCGCGTGCGCCCCACAACAGCACGTTGTTTGCGGCAAAGCCGGCGGCGAAGCGTTCGGTGTTATCGACAAGGATGTCGCGGACGCGATCGACGCCCCGGATCAGGCGAATGTCGACGCGGTTGACCTTGCGCACCGGCTCCAGATAGCCGGGATCGGCCTGCCAGACGAAGCAGTCGGCCTCGCCAAGGCTGGTTTCAGGCACTGGCGGTGGGGCGAGGCGGCCGACAGCCTCGATCAGGCGGTCAAGTTTCTCGTTGAGGGCGTCGATGGTGCTGTCGGTCATTTCGGGTCTTCTTGGTTCGTCTCTTTGGGTCGGGCGAGTGGGACCCGTTCGCTTCCGGCGGTTGCGAAACCGCGTGCAACCATTTGTTCGAGCGTAATCTTTTCCGAAAACCGGCTCGCGCTTTTCGCGATCCTGCTCTAACACGGCTAAACAGGCCGGAAAAGCAGCCGATTTGCCCGGCCGCGCAGTTGCATTGACAACTTTACCGACTATATTCCGGCCAAATTTCGCGGGGCCGCCAAATTTTCACTGCATTCGGTTTGGCGGCCGTTTTTCAAAATTCAGGAGTACCTTGATGTTCGTGACACCGGCATACGCCCAAGGCATTGGCGGCGCCTCTCCCGATATGTTCATCAGCATTTTGCCGTTTGTCCTGATTTTCGTAATCATGTATTTTCTGATCATCCGCCCGCAGCGCACGCAGCTGAAGAAGCGTGGCGAGATGCTGGCGGCGGTCCGTCGCGGCGACACGGTCGTCACCGGCGGCGGTTTCGTCGGCAAGGTGACGAAGGTGATCGACGACAACGAACTCGAGATCGACCTTGGCGGTGGCACCAAGGTGACGGCGCTGCGCTCGACGATCGCCGACGTGCGCGTCAAGGGCGAGCCGGTAGCCAACCAGAACGCCAAGAAATAATCCAATTCCAGGCGGAGTGATCCGCGGGTACGCTCGGACGGACGACGCCATATGCTCTATTTTTCGCGCTTCAAGATGATCCTGATCTGGCTGGCCGTGGCCGCCACAGTGGTCCTCGCCGCGCCCAATCTCATTCCCGCAAGCACATTGGCCCAGCTCCCGAGCTGGGTGCCGAAGCGGCAGATGACACTTGGCCTCGACCTGCAGGGCGGCTCGCACATTCTGCTCGAGATGAACCAGAACGACCTGATCAAGGATCGGCTAGAGACGGCGCGCGATGAAATCCGCACGCTGCTGCGCGATGCCAAGATCGGCTATACCGGCCTTGGTGGAACGGGGCGGACCCTGCAGGTCCGCATCACGGACCCGGCCCAACTCGATGCCGCCAAGAAGGCATTGAAGTCGCTGACCGACCCGGTTGCCGCTGGCCTGTTCTCCGGCGGTTCCATCCAGGAAATGTCGCTGGACGATTCCGAGCCCGGCCTGCTGAAGTTCACCGTCACCGACGCCGGCATCAAATATCGCACGTCGACCGCATTAGCGCAGTCGATCGAGGTGGTCGGACGTCGCGTCAACGAACTTGGCACGACCGAGCCTATCGTGCAGCGGCAAGGCGAGGATCGCATCCTTGTGCAGGTGCCGGGCCTGCAGGACCCGCAGCGGCTGAAGGAAATCCTCGGCCAGACTGCAAAGCTGACCTTCCAGATGGTCGACCAGTCGATGCCGGTGCAGGACGCGCTCAAGGGCCGCCCGCCCGCCGGCTCGACGGTGCTTTATTCGCAGGATGATCCGCCGGTTCCGTATCTGATCGAAAACCGCGTCATCGTTTCGGGCGAGAACCTGGTCGACGCGCAAGCGACATACAATTCGCAAAACAACGAACCGGTGGTGTCGTTCCGCTTCGATTCGAAGGGTGCTGCCCGCTTCGGCCAGGCCACCGCGCAGAATGTGGGCAAGCTGTTTGCCATCATCCTCGACAACCAGGTGATCTCGGCGCCGCAGATTCGCGAACCGATCCTTGGCGGCACCGGTCAGATCTCCGGCAATTTCACCGCCCAGAGCGCCAATGACCTGGCCGTGCTTCTGCGCGCCGGTGCGCTGCCGGCGACGTTGACGGTCATCGAGGAACGCACCGTGGGTCCGGGCCTCGGCCAGGATTCGATTCATGCCGGCAAGGTCGCGGGCGTCATCGGTTCGATCCTCGTCGTTGCCTTCATGTTCGTCGCCTACGGGTTCCTCGGCTTTCTCGCCAACATCGCGCTGGCGGTGCACGTGGCGATGATTGTCGGACTGCTGTCGCTGCTCGGCGCGACGCTGACCTTGCCCGGTATCGCCGGTATCGTGCTCACCATCGGCATGGCGGTCGATTCCAACGTGCTGATCTACGAACGTATCCGAGAGGAGCGACGCAACGGCCGCTCGGTGATCCAGGCGATCGATACCGGGTTCTCCAAGGCGCTGGCGACGATCGTCGATTCCAATGTCACCTCGCTGATCGCAACGGTGGTGCTGTTTTATCTCGGCACCGGGCCCGTCAAGGGCTTTGCCATCACCTACGCCATCGGCATCCTGACCACGGTGTTCACCGCGTTCACCTTCACCCGAATGCTGGTGTCGATCTGGCTGCGCCGCGCCCGGCCGAAGGAACTGCCTCGGGCGCCGGTGACCTTCATTCCGCCCGGCACGAAGATCCCTTTCATGGGCATCCGGCGGTGGACGTTCGCACTGTCGAGTGCGCTGTCGATCCTGTCGGTCGGGCTGTTCTTTACGGTCGACATCAATTACGGCATCGACTTCAAGGGCGGCTCGCTGATCGAGGTGCAGTCCAAGAGCGGTGACGCCAATCTCGGCGATATCCGCAGCAGACTGTCGGAGCTCAACATCGGCGAAGTGCAGGTGCAGCAGTTCGGCGCTCCCAACGACGTCCTGATCCGCGTCGGCACCCAGGGCGGCGGCGAAAACGCCGAGCAGACGGTGATCGACAAGGTTCGCGGCGAACTGCAAGACAACTACGACTTCCGTCGCGTCGAGGTCGTCGGGCCGACCGTATCGGGCGAACTCGCAAAGCAGGGCACGATCGCCATGCTGGTCGCGCTTGTCGGCATCCTGGTCTATGTCTGGTTCCGGTTCGAATGGCAGTTCGCGGTCGGCGCTATCGTCGCGACCGTGCACGACGTGGTCATGACGATCGGCTTCTTCGTCATCTCCGGGCTGGAGTTCAATCAATCATCGCTGGCGGCGATCCTGACCATCATCGGCTATTCGTTGAACGACACGATCGTGGTCTACGACCGCGTTCGAGAAGATCTGCGAAAATACAAGAAGATGCCGTTGCCGCAGCTATTGAACAACGCCATCAACGAGACGCTGTCGAGAACGACGTTGACCTCTGTGACGACCAGTCTGGCGCTGCTCGCGCTGGTGCTGTTCGGCGGCGAGGTGATCCGCTCGTTCACCTTGGCGATGCTGTTCGGCGTTGTCTTCGGCACCTATTCGTCGATCTTCATCGCCGCGCCACTGCTGATCCTGTTCAAGCTGCGGCCGCAGGCTTCGGCCGACGAGGAGAAGCCGGTCAGCGGCGGCAAGGCGGTCGCGACCTGACGCGGCGGCCCGAAGGGGTGACAGAATGGTGACCGGCAAAGGCATCGTCATCCGCGAGGCGCATTTCCCCGGCCGTGCGCCGATCGAAGCCTACGGCAATGGCGGGTTTCGCTTTGCCGACATGTCGCATCGCGGCTCGCTGCTGTGCCTGCCATCCGGCATCCACGGCTGGGAGCCGGCGGATCCCCTGGCGCTGACGGTGGCGGATTTCGATAAGCTTCTGGCTGAAGCGGACAAGATCGAGATCCTGCTGATCGGCATGGGCAGAGATCTCCGGCCATTGCCGGCGCCGCTGCGTGCTACGCTGAAGGAGGCAGGTATCGCGTCCGATCCGATGTCGACGGGGGCGGCGGTGCGGACCTACAACGTGCTTCTGGCCGAGGACCGCGCCGTGGCCGCCGCGCTCATCGCCGTCGACTGACATGCCGCAAAACATTGAGATCGTCATGAGCGCGGTGCGCGCCACCGACCGCGACCGCTATCTCAGCGCGCTCTATGCGCCTGCCGACAAGCGCAACGCACTGTTTTCGCTTTATGCCTTCAATGCCGAGATCGCCAGCGTACGCGACCGCATCCACGAGCCGTTGCCCGGTGAGGTGCGGCTGCAATGGTGGCGCGATGTCATAGCCGCCGGCGGCGAGGCTGGCGCCGGTCACCCCGTCGCCGAAGCCTTGAACGCTACCATTGCCGCGTTCAAACTACCGAAACTGGCCTTCGAGAACATGCTCGAAGCCCGCATATTCGACCTGTACGACGATCCGATGCCGTCGCGCACCGATCTCGAAGGCTATTGCGGCGAGACGGCCGCGGCATTGATCCAGCTTGCGGCGATGGTGCTTGATCCCGTCGAGGCGCCCCGGTTTGCCGAACTGGCGGGCCGGGCAGGCTGCGCGCAGGCAATGACCGGCCTGCTGCTTCTGTTGCCGCTGCATCGCAAGCGCGGGCAGTGTTTCATCCCGGTCGACATCCTGGCGGCGGCGGGATCGTCGCCGGAGGAATTTGTTGCCGGCGATGGCGGACCGGGTGCACAGCGCGCCGTGGCGGCGATGAGAGCGCTGGCGCGCGAACACCTTTCCGCCTTCGAACAGGGCGCCGCGGCGCTGCCGGTATCGTTGCGCCCGGCCTTTCTGCCCCTGGTCCTGTCGCGTGCCTATCTCGACAAGATGGAGGGCTTGCGCCGTTCACCGCTTGATGGCGTCGTACGGCTGTCTGCGTTACGCCGGCATTGGTTGCTGTTGCGGCGCGCGAGCAGGGGCTGGCCGGCACTTTGACGTAAACGTCAATCGTGTTAAGGAGTCGGCCCAGCCGTCTATCACCGCATCGCGCACCGGGTGCGCTGGGTGTGGGCCGAGCACGTCAACCACCATTCCAGCCAGCACTACAACCTGTCGACGGCGCTCAGGCAGAGCTGGACCGGCCTGTTCACCTTCATGTTCGTGCTGCAGGCGCCGCTGGTGCTGCTCGGCTTCCATCCGGCGGTGATCGCCTTCACCTTCGGCTTCAACCTGGTCTGGCAGTTCTGGATCCACACCGAGGCCATCGGCAAGATGTGGGGCTGGTTCGAATTCATTTTCAACACGCCCTCGCACCACCGCGTCCACCACGCCACCAATCCGCGCTATCTCGATGCCAATTTCGCCGGCACGCTGATCATCTGGGACCGCATGTTCGGCACCTTCGTCGAGGAGCTGGAGGAAGACCGGCCGCGCTACGGCATCGTCAAGAATATCGGCACCTTCAATCCGCTGAAGGTGGCGTTCCACGAATGGATCGGCATGTTCAGGGATGCGCTTGCGCCCGGGCTGACGCTGAGCGACCGCCTCAACTATCTGATCAAGCCGCCCGGCTGGAGCCATGACGGCTCGCGCGACACCTCCGAGACGCTGAAGGCGGCCTATGTGAGGCGAAATCCGAAAGAGGCGGGCAAGCCGGGGTTGCCAAGTGCGGCCGCCGAGCCGGCGGAGTAGGTACAAACCTAGTCGACGACCTTGATCCGCACCCTCGAACTATCGGGCAATTCGTTCAACTGGCGGTGAACGTTCGCCATGCCGACGAATTGCTCGCTGACCGGAGTCACGAACATGTTGTCTACGTCGAATTTTCCCTCAGCGAAGACAGGCAAGATGGTGAAGCCGTAGCATTCTCCCGCCTTGGGCTTCTTGCCCGCGGCGTGAAGGCGTTCGACAAGCGGCGGAAGGAACCATTCGTCAACCAGATCAGGAGCAGTCCTGATAATCTCCTCAAAATCCGTCGCGCTCCGAGCCACCCGTTCGACCAAGCCCGTCCCGGTGTCCAGCCAATGAACCTCGTTGTTCGGCCGCATGACAAACATGCCTCCCACCATTGAGCAGACGAGAGGGGTCCAAGGCTCTGGCAAAAGCCACGACCACGCTTTCGCCGTCGCCAGCGCGACATCGGGTTCAAATTGGAAAGCTACGTCTCGCCAGATGCCGCTCATGGGACCTCGCGCTTTGGCGGTAGTCAATCTCATGTCGCTGAATCATGGTCGGGGCTCGTATTCTCGGCAAACAGCCCTTGAAGGTGGGCACGAACCTCTTCTCCTGAGAGAGTCGGCCTCTTGTCCTCGAGCGATGCCTTCACGCGCGCCCTGATCGAAGCCATGCGTTCGGCATGCTCTTCTTCCTCACGTTGGAAGGCCCGCAACGCTGCGCGGATGACTTCACTCGCGGAGCCGAAGGAGCCATCCTCGACCTTCTCGCGGATCATGCGCGCCATGGCTGGCGTGACGGTGATGGACAGTTTCTCGGCGGATTCCACTGGATTGCTCCATGTCAATATAGAGTAGGATGATATCCTACTCTATGCCGAGTGTCCAACCCTAGGGCTTCATTCCGCGGCCTGCGCCTGGTCCGGCAACCGAAGCCATTCCCGGCAATCAGCCAGCGCGCGCGAGGTTATCGCATGGCGTTTGGCGACCGTCTTGTCCTTGCCGCGCAGGCGCTTGCCTTCGGTCGTGGGTGCTTCGACCGGCGGGAACAGGCCAAAATTGACGTTCATCGGCTGGAAGGAACGCTTGCCCGGTTCGTCGTCGGAGACGATATGGCCGCCGGTGATGTGGTTGAGCAGGGCGCCGAAGGCCGTGGTAAGCGGTGGCAGGGACGGTGTTTGGCCGAGCCGCTCGGCGGCGGCGAAGCGGCCGGCGAGCAGGCCGATGGCGGCACTTTCGACATAGCCTTCGCAGCCGGTGATCTGGCCGGCGAAGCGCAGGCCGGGCCGCGACTTCAGCTGCAGCGAGCCGTCGAGCAAGGTCGGCGAATTGATGTAGGTGTTGCGGTGCAGGCCGCCCAGGCGTGCGAAATCGGCGTTTTCGAGGCCCGGAATGGTGCGGAAGATGCGCACCTGTTCGGCGTGCTTCAGCTTGGTCTGGAACCCGACCATGTTGTAGAGCGTGCCCAGCGCATTGTCCTGCCGCAGCTGGACCACGGCGTAGGCCTTCACCGTCGGATTGTGCGCGTTGGTCAAGCCCATCGGCTTCATCGGCCCGTAACGCAGCGTCTCGACGCCGCGTTCGGCCATGATCTCGACCGGCAGGCAGCCGTCGAAATAGGGCGTGCCTTCCCACTGCTTGAATTCGGTCTTCTGGCCGTCGACCAGTGCCTGCACGAAGGCGAGGTATTGGTCCTTGTCCATTGGGCAATTGATGTAGTCCTTGCCGGTGCCGCCTGGCCCGACCTTGTCGTAGCGCGACTGGAACCAGCAGGTCTCCATGTCGATCGTGTCGAAGTGGATGATCGGCGCGATGGCATCGAAGAAGGCGAGTGCATCGGCCCCGGTCGCTTCCGCGATTGACTGGGCAAGCGACGGCGCGGTCAACGGCCCGGTGGCGATGATCGCCTGGTCCCAGTCCGCTGGCGGCAGGCCAGGCACTTCCTCGCGCTGGATGGTGATCAGCGGGTGCGCCTCGAGCTTTTTCGTCACGGTATCGGAGAACCCGTCGCGGTCGACGGCCAATGCGCCGCCGGCCGGCACTTGATTGGCGTCGCCGGCGCTCATGATCAGGGATCCGGCCAGTCGCATTTCAGCGTGCAGCAGGCCGACCGCGTTGTTCTCGGCGTCATCGGAGCGGAAGGAATTGGAACAGACGAGCTCGGCCAGCCCATCGGTCTTGTGCGCGTCGGTGCCGCGAACCGGGCGCATCTCGTGCAGGATGACGGGAACGCCGGCCTGCGCTGCTTGCCAGGCGGCTTCGGAACCTGCGAGGCCGCCGCCGATGATATGGATGGGGTCTTTGCTCATGAGCGCCGGAATATTCGCTTGCGGCTGCGATTGCAATTGCCGCGAATGGGGTGGTCAAGGGTCGACGGGAAAAACCAACCGTAAAAACAACAACACCCGCCGGGGGAGGAGGTCCGGCGGGTGTCGTTTTGGGGGTCGACCCTCGGGAGGAGGTGAAGGCCGACCGTATTCGCCATCGCCGGGGAGGAGGTCGGCTTTGACGAAATTCTTTTCGCGGTTTGAAAAGGAGCGAAACCTTTGGAGCAAATTCGCTTTGCTTCGGGGAAACAACGCCCGCCGCGGGAGGAGGTGCGGCGGGCGCCGTTTTGGTGGTCAACCCTTTGGGAGGAGGATAAGGGCTGACCGTATTCGTCAAGGTCGGGGAGGAGGTCGACCCGGACGAAATTCCTTCGATTAGATCGCCTTGCGGGCGATGATCTTGATTTCGTCGCGGACGATGCCGAGATCATGCAGCTGGCGGTTCGAAAGGCGACCCAGCTCGGTAACCGTCTCGCGATAAACGCGCCAGTTACGATAGTTGCGGATCAGGTTCATTGTCGTTCTCTTTTACAGATCTGGTTCGGACCATTTGCGGTCCGAAGAATTAGACCGCCTTGCGAGCGACGTAAGGGATGTCGCTGCGGCTGATGCCGAGGTCGGTCAGTTCGCGGTTGCTCAGGCGGCTCAGCTCGGAAACGGTGTCCCGGTAGCGGCGCCAGTTGCGGTAGTTGCGGATCAGGTTCATGGTAGTTCTCGTTTCGTCTTTCTTGCGGATCATTCCGTTTGTGTACGAACCATAAATAGGCGGGCTCATATCGATTTAAAAGCGCTATGGCTGCATGGCAGCAATGCAAATTGTGCAATGCAACATTAACGCGCCTTCACGGACCTGACACAAAGAAGCCAAGAATCAGAAAGTGCCGTAACGTCAACGGTTTGGCAGCTTCGGCTGAAGAAACCGGCCAAGCAGCGGGGGGAGGATATGGCGGGCTACTCGACACGGGTCAGGTCGGACATCGCACGATGGCAACAGGCCGGACTGATCGATGCCTCGACCGCCGATATCTTGGCGCGCGACGTCGAAGCCAACACGCGCAATTCGCTCAGCTTCGGCTCGATCCTGGCGATGATGGCGGCCTTGCTGTTTGGCGCGGCCATCCTGATCTTCGTCGCCTCCAACTGGGACGCGATCCCGCGACTGGCGCGGGTGGTTGCGCTCTTTGCCGTTATCCTGGGCGGCTATGTCGGCGGCGCGGTGCTGAAGACGCGTGACCATGCAGCGGTCGGCGAAGCCTTGTGGATCGTGGCGGCCGCCGCGTTCGGGGGCTCGATCGCGCTGATCGGGCAGATGTATCATTTGTCCGGCGACGAGGCTTCCGCGCTGATCACCTGGGGTGCCGGCACGGCACTGGCGGCGGTCGCCTTGCGGTCGAACCCGCTGACCGTCGCTGCGGTCGCTATCGCCGACGCCTGGCTGTTTCTGAAAGGGTTCGACTATTTCAATCGCAGCGCGTTTCCGCATGCCTTCGTTGCAATGGCGGCCGTGCTGTTCGCAGTCTCCTTCTGGACCCGCAGCCAGGCGGCGCGCCATCTGATCCTCCTATCATTGCTCTTCTATCTCGTGCTGCTGGCCATGGACCACGCGACGCTGCCGGTGGCGATCCCATTGGTCATTGTGTCCGTGGTGCTGTTCACTACCGCCGTCTTTGCGCCGGAACCGGTCGACAGGACCGTGCAGCTCGGCGGGCGTTTGCCCCTGCACGCGCTGCTCGGCTTCCTCACCGGCCTGGCGATCATCCAGTTCGAACTGGCCGATGAAAGCACCTACAACAGCGGTTTCGCCATTGCCTCGGTCGTGGCGCTCGCCGGCATCGTGGCGGCAATCGTGCTGGCGGGGCGTGAGAGCCGTGGCCTGCGCTGGCTTGCCTATTTCGGCTTCGCCTTCGAACTCGCGATCATCTATGTCGTAACCCTGCAATCGATGCTCGACACCGCCGGTTTCTTCCTCGCGGCAGCAGTGCTGCTCGGCATCGTCGCACTCATTATCATCCGCGTCGAGAAACGCATGAAGGCCCCGGTGGCCAGGAGAGCCGTGGCATGATGACCGGAAGGAGACTTGTCATCTCGGCGCTGGTGCTTGCGCTTGTCCAGATCGGCTTCCTGAGCTGGATCATCGCTGGCCGGGCGGCGATCCTGCGTAACGGCAGGGAAGTGCTCTTGAAGATCGAGCCAGTCGACCCGCGCGACCTGCTGCGCGGCGACTACATCATCCTCGGCTACGATATTTCGCGCATGCCGGTGAAAATGATCGCCAACATTCCGCCCGACAAATTCTCCAGCGACGACACGGCGATCGTGGTGCGCCTGAAGAAGGGCGTTGACGGCTACTGGACGCCGACCATCGCCTGGTTGGGCAAGGCGCCGACCCCGGCCGCTGCCGACGAGGCTGATATATCGGGTCATGTCACCGAAGGCTGGGATCTGCGGAGCGAGGGAGCGACGATCGCGCCCGACTACGGCATCGAACGGTTCTATCTGCCGGAAGGCGAGGGACTGGCGATCCAGAACGACATGCGGGTGCGCCCGTTCGGGATACGCCTGGCGCTGGCCGCCGATGGCACGGCGCAGATCAAGGCGCTGGTGGATGGCGACAAGACGCTGTTCGAGGAGCCATTGTATTAGGTGGTCAGGTTGTCGAACTGGTGCGGATGAAGGGACTCGAACCCCCACGCCTTTCGGCACTGGAACCTAAATCCAGGGCGTCTACCAGTTCCGCCACATCCGCATGTTCCGGCAATCCCATGTAGCCATCATTCTGTCAATGTCGGAGCCGAAATGTTGGTTATTCGCCTAAACGCGAAGATGGTTGAAAATTAGCCTCGCCTGTGACAAAAGGCGTGTCGAATGTGACGGGACGCGACGATCCGCTTCTGCAGAATGTGATAAGAAGTAGGAAAAACAAGAACTTATTCACATCTTGGAACGCAGTTTGGAAGAGTTTGAGCCGTAATTTCGGTCAAATCGCCAGGTTCCGTACCAAAAGCCATTTCCGGCAAGACTATACCGGCAGGCTGTGAACGGCAGGGAGCCGTTTGGCAGCCTCATTGGTGAAAACAAAGGTTTTACGATGCAGGTCACCGAAACACTCAACTCCGGTCTCAAGCGCGAGATCAAGATCACCGTGCCGGCCGGTGACATGGAAGCCAAGCTGATGGCGCGGCTGACCGACGCCAGGAACAAGGTCCGCATCAACGGCTTCCGCCCGGGCAAGGTGCCGGTGCAACACCTGCGCAAGGTCTACGGCAAGTCGTTCATGGCCGAAGTGGTCAACGAAATCCTCAACGATTCGACCCGTTCCATCATCACCGGGCGCGGCGAAAAGGCCGCCATGCAGCCCGAGGTCATCATGACCGAGGACGAGAAGGAAGCCGAGAAGATCCTGGCCGGTGGCGCCGACTTCGAGTTCCGTCTCAACTACGAGGTCATCCCGGCCATCGAGATCAAGGATTTCTCCGATATAAAAGTGACGCGTCAGGTATTCGACGTGCCGGATTCCGAGATCGACGAGCAGGTCAAGCGCGTCGCCGAATCGGCGCGCAGCTACGAGCCGAAGACCGGCAAGGCCGCCGAAGGCGACCGCGTCTCGATCGACTATGTCGGCAAGATCGACGGCGAGGCCTTTGCCGGCGGCGCCGGCACCGACCAGCCGCTGGTGCTCGGCTCCAAGGAATTCATTCCGGGCTTCGAGGATCAGCTCATCGGCACCAAGGCCGGCGAGGAAAAGCAGGTCACCGTGACCTTCCCGGAAAACTACCAGGCTGCGCATCTGGCCGGCAAGGAAGCCACCTTCGATGTCACCGTCAAGGAAGTGTCGAAGCCCGGCGAACTGGAAATCAACGACGAGACCGCCAAGAACCTTGGCCTGGAGTCACTCGAGCGCCTGCGTGACATCGTGCGCGGCCAGATCGAGAACCAGTTCGGCTCGATGACGCGCCAGAAGGTCAAGCGCCAGCTGCTCGACCAGCTTGACGCGGCCTACTCGTTCGAGGCACCGTCGAAGCTCGTCGAGGCCGAGTTCAACAACATCTGGGCGCAGGTCAACCGCGACCTGGAAGCCGCCGGCCGCACTTTCGCCGACGAAGAGACGACCGAAGAAGAAGCCCGCGCCGAATATATGCGCCTTGCCGAGCGCCGCGTGCGTCTCGGCCTGGTGCTGGCCGAGATCGGCGAAAAGGCCGGTGTCACCGTTTCCGATGAGGAGTTGCAGCGCGGCCTGTTCGAGCAGGTTCGCCGCTTCCCGGCCAACCAGCAGCAGGAAGCCTTCGAATTCTACCGCAGCAACCCCGAGGCGCTGAACGCGCTGCGGGCACCGATGTTCGAGGAGAAGGTGGTCGACCACCTGCTCGGGCAGATCTCGGTCACCGACGTCAAGGTCAGCAAGGAAGAGCTGATGGCCGACGACGAGGAGGCCGAGACCGCGACGAAGGCCAAGCCGGCCAAGAAGGCTGCGTCGAAGAAGGCCGAAGCCAAGGCAGATGAAGCCAAGGCCGGCGACGAGACGGAAGAGCCGAAAAAGAAGGCCGCGCCGAAGAAGAAGGCCGCCAAGGACGCCGAATAAGGCTCCGGCGCTTGATGGAATCGACGAAGGCCGCCCTCGAGGCGGCCTTTTTCGTTGCGAAACTGCAACAGCCGATTCGCTTCGCGGGAGGTGGCCCTTGGCGATACCAAGCATTGATCATTATCTGCGCTTGTAATGCAAACCGCATTGGTCGTGGAGGGGGCGTTGAGCTTAGTCTTTGAAACGGGACGTACTGTCGCCCTGGCGCTCGTTCTGGCCTTCGCCTGTGATGTCGCCTACGCCGACGCGATTGGCGGCAGCTGGCGCTTCGCCACGGGTGCGGATGGGCTTGCCACGGCTTCGCTCCATGCCACCAACAAACTGATCACCGGGGGTGGCGCCTTGAGCTACAGCCCGGTCCTGACCATTGCCTGCCGGGCAGCCGGCGAACCGCGCTGGACCGAATGGCTGCAATTGAATGACGCGGTTTCGGCCGGCGGCAAGATCACAATGTCGGTTACCGTTGATGGTGGCGGCAAGTTCAACGAGAGCTGGTCGGTCGGGTCGCGCGGCCGATTGCTGATGCGCGACGGCGCCGACGGCATCAAGCGTCTTGTTCCCGCAAGCCGGCTGCTGCTCTCCTGGCGGTTCGGGTTGCTGTCGGGGCGCGGCCAGGCGGATTTCGACCTTGCGGGGCTCGATGAGGCGGTCGCGCAGATTGCCGGGAGCTGCAACACCGACCCGCCTTGAGCGCGCCGGGTTCTAAACCCTCAGCGATGCTTGGCTTTTTCTACCCGCCGCCTGGATTCCATGGTACATTGGTACCGCAATTCCACTGGGGAGGGCGGGTATTCGGCCCAGACGCGATCGTCCAAGACACAAATGACGATCAGAGAGGAAATGCCATGCGCACTATAGCGTTTTTCGCTGCGGTGTCCGTTACGATCTTCGTCGCGCATCCGTCGCAGGCACAGGATGCCGCGGCTGGTGAGAAGGTCTTCACCAAATGCCAAGTCTGCCACATCGCAAATGAAGACAAGAACAAGATCGGGCCATCGCTGCACGGGGTCATCGGCCGCACCGCCGGGACGCATCCGGATTTTAAATATTCTGATGCCATGATCGCGGCCGGCAAATCCGGCGTCAAATGGGACGAACCAACACTGACGACCTACCTTCACGACCCCAAGGCTATGGTCAAGGGGACCAAGATGGCGTTTCCGGGCCTCAAGAACGATGCGGACGTGGCCAACGTCATTGCCTATCTGAAAACGTTTTCCAAGTGACCTGGCTTCTCTGCCATCCGTCCTTGTTCTACCGCGATTTTATCCGAACCGAAGGACAGCGTAAGCAAAAGCAGGGTACCAGTTCTCGCTTGCGCGGGCGTTCAGTTCGGGATCATGGCCCAGCTTGCCCGCTTCGATCGGTGGTCTGAGATGTCGACTGGGGAAAGCCGCCTCGACGATACCGTCATCCGCCCCTCGGAAGCGACGGCGGGTGATTTCTTCGCGCTTATGAAGCCGCGGGTCATGGCGCTTGCCGTATTCACCGCTTTCGTCGGTCTGATGGTGGCGCCTAGCGGGATGAATCCGGCCATTGCCGTGATTGCAATCGGCGCGATTGCGATCGGAGCGGGAGCGGCGGGGGCCCTCAACATGTGGTACGACGCGGACATCGACGCGTTGATGTCGCGCACATCAAGGCGGCCGGTTCCGTCGGGCCGCGTCACGCCGGGCGAAGCTCTCGGCTTCGGCCTTGTGCTTTCCGGGCTTTCGGTCATGACGCTCGGCGTACTGGTGGGCTGGCTTGCCGCATCGCTGCTTGCCTTCACCATCTTCTTCTACGTCGTCATCTACACGATGTGGCTGAAGCGCTCGACGCCGCAGAACATCGTCATCGGCGGCGCGGCTGGCGCCCTTCCTCCGATAATTGGATGGGCCGCCGCAACTGGCGCCATCGGCATTGAAAGCCTTATCCTGTTTCTGATCATCTTTCTGTGGACGCCGCCGCATTTCTGGGCGCTGGCGCTGTTCAAGGTTGGCGACTACGCCGCTGCCGGCATTCCGATGATGCCGAATGTGGCAGGCCCTGCTTCAACACGAAGGCAGATCCTTGCCTATGCGCTGCTTTTGGCGCCGGTCGGCGTGCTGCCCTGGCTCTTCGGATTCGCCAGTGGCTACTACGGAATTGCCTCGGCCGCATTGGGCGCCGCTTTCATCTGGCACGCCTGGAAGCTTTTGGCCGCTCCCGAAGAGGAACTGAAACCCGCCAAGACGCTGTTTGCCTATTCGATCTTCTATCTTTTCGTGATCTTCGCCGCGCTGCTTGCCGACACCATTGTCACGCGCACTTTGATCTCAGCCGGAGTTTGAGCGCAGATCGCCGCTCGCGAACCGCTCTCCGGCGGCCGGTCGGCACGTGCCGTGCTAAAGACGCTTATAGAGCTGTCGCGATCGGATCGATTTTGCTTCGCCGACCTGCGGTTGGGAAAGGATCATGCGCCAATCCAAGTGGTACAGCGTCTTTGCGTGCGTAAAAAAGGGTGCGCGGCGCTGCATAAGCATATCGAAGAAGGGCCGCCAGAGGCAGCCGAGCCGCTCGGTCCTCCTATCCTTGCCAACAACGGGCGACAAGCCCCGCGCAAGAGAGTATGTTGATGGCGGTGTAGGTCGCGGTCTTGTGTGGCCAGTCACGCAGACGACAGCACCGCCAAAACCGCGACCTTCCGGACCCGGTCTGGAGGAACGGTCATGGCAAGCTTTCATGTGATAGCAGGCGCCAGCGAGACGCTGGAACATACCAAAATTCGGAAAATCGGTGTTTCCGACCTTTTCGACGCGCTCAAACGGGGCGTCGATGATTTCATGGTCAAACCATCGCATATCGTCTTTCTCTGCCTGATCTATCCGCTCGTGGGCGTCGTGCTCGCCGCTTGGACTTCAGGCGCCAATGCTTTGCCGTTGTTGTTTCCGCTGGTTTCTGGTTTTGCGCTGATTGGCCCATTCGCGGCGATCGGCCTCTATGAAATCAGCCGTAGACGGGAGGCCGGACTCGACACCTCCTGGCGGCATGCATTCGAGGTCAGGAATTCTCCGGCGCTGCCGGCCATCGCGGCGGTCGGGATCATGCTGTTTGCGATTTTCATCACCTGGCTTTTGACGGCGCAGATGTTCTACCAATACCTTTTCGGCCCGGCTCCGCCGGAATCGATATCCAGCTTCATCAACGCAATATTCGCCACCGGACGTGGCTGGACGCTGATTATCCTGGGACATGCCATCGGCTTCATCTTCGCTGTGGTGGTGTTGTGCACGACGGTCATCGCTTTCCCATTGTTGCTTGATCGCGATGTCGGCGCCTATGAAGCGATCCACACCTCGGTGCGCGTGGTCCTGGCGAACCCGATCGTGATGGCCGTCTGGGGGCTGATCGTGGCCGTCGGCCTGATCATCGGCTCGCTGCCAGTATTCGTCGGGCTCGCCGTCGTGCTGCCGATCCTCGGTCACGCCACCTGGCATGTCTACCGCAAGGTTGTGGAGCCGCCCGCCAGACCGGCGAGTTGAGGAAGTTTCGCATCGCTCCGGCCAGGGTGCCGGGGCGAGTTTTGATCGAGCCGTCAGTAAGCCCGGTGACTGAAGCGGGCTTGGTGCGCGCCCATGGTCAGGTTGCGGAAATCCTTGCCGCTGACATGCACCAGTGTTCTGTGGTCGCCGCCTTCGAAGTAGATGTCGGCGGCATCGCCAAGGCTCTCATCGACAATCACCGGCACGTCGTAGGCTGCGCCGATCGGCGGGATGGCACCGGTGTCGCAATCACCGAAGAGCGAAATCACCTCGTCTTCGGAGGCGAGCCCGAGACGCTTGTCCATGACGTCTTGCAATGTGCCGAGTTCGATCCTGTGCGTGCTGGGAACCACGGCCAGCGCATAGCCGAGCTCGTGGTGAACAACCACCGATTTGGCCATTATGCTGCCGGGTATATGCGCGGCAATGGCAGCCTGTCTGCTGGTGGATGTGCGATGGTGGGCGACAGTGTCGTATGAGATTCCCTTCTGGTCGATAAAATCCTTCAGTCTGGCTGCGATCGTCATCTTGGCCTCCCTTTTGCCGGAGTTCATGACGCGTGGGGAAACGAGGGAAATTATTCTCCCAATTCGTTTCGGATACAAAAAATGGACCAGCTGCTGATGGTTCGCGTCAGGGCCCGGCTCCGAAAAACGCCAGCCGCGTGAAAAGCGTGTAATCCGCTTCGAAGACCATCATTGTCACAAACACCAGGACCAATATTGGCGGCAAGATGATGGCATACGCCAAAGCCAACCGTTCCCAAGCCATGTGCATGAAGACGGCGACGATCAATCCTGCCTTGAGGATCATGAAAATCAGGATCAGCGACCATCTGAGATAGCCGTGGAGGCCGAAATAGTCGACCAAGTAGGAGCAGGTGCTGAGGATGAACAGCCACGCCCACACCACCAGATAGAGTTTGATCGGGTGCTCCTGGTGAACCTCCGTATAGGCGATGCGAGTCGCCGGCGCTTCGTGCGCGGCGTGAAGTGCGTCTTGCCCGAGGCCGTTTGCGGTTACTTCAGCCATGTCTGCCTCTCACCAAAGATAGAAGAATGCGAAGATGAATACCCAGACCAGATCGACGAAGTGCCAGTACAGCCCCATGATCTCGACGTTCTCGTAGTGACCCGTGCGGCTGGTGAAGAAGCCGCGCCGTCCGATGTCGTAGTCTCCGCGCCAGACCTTGCGCGCCACGATGATCAGGAAGATCACACCGATGGTCACATGCGTGCCGTGGAAGCCGGTAATCATGAAGAAGCATGAGCCGAATTGCGCGGCACCCCAGGGATTGCCCCAAGGCCGCACCCCTTCGGTGATCAGCTTGGTCCATTCGAAAGCTTGCATGCCGACAAAGGTCGCACCGAGTGCGGCAGTCAGAAGCATGAGAATTGCCGTCTTGCGGCGGTCGCGGCGGTAGCCGAAATTGACTGCCATGGCCATTGTTCCGCTGCTGGAGATCAGCACGAAGGTCATGATGGCAATAAGGATCAGCGGGATATCCGAGCCGCCGATACGGAGCGCAAAGACCTCGCTCGGATTGGGCCACGGCACGCGTGTGGAAATGCGCGCGGTCATGTAGGAGAGCAGGAAGCAGCCGAATACGAAGGTGTCGCTGAGCAGGAAGATCCACATCATGGCCTTGCCCCAGGACACGTTCTTGAACGCGCGCTGATCCGAGGACCAGTCGGCGGCAATGCCTCGCCAGCCTGCTGGCCGTGGCTCCGTCTGGCCGATATGTGTCAGTGTCTGTGCCATGCGCTTGATCCCCTTAGGTCAGCAACAGCCGGCAAATGTCGACGAACGTCGCGGCCCAGCCGGCCAGCAGGGCGAAGATGGCAAGCCAGAGGAAAAGCAGGAAATGCCAGTACATGGCACATAGCTCGACGCCGAGGCGAAGCCGCTCCGGCCGCGCTCCAGTCCAGGCGCTGGTGGTGGTTCTGCCCAGACCCACCAGCCCTCCCAATATGTGCAGGCCATGCATGCCGGTTATCAGGTAGAAGAAACTGTTGGCCGGATTGGAGGCCAGAAAATAGCCGTCGGCGGTCAGCTGCCGCCATGCCATGAGCTGTCCGATCAGGAAGGCGAGCGCAGTCAGCCCGGCCGTGGCAAGGCCGAGCCTGACCGTGTCGATCTGGCCCCTGCGCGCCGCGACCGAGGTGCATTGCAGGGCTATGCTGCTCAGGACCAGCACGCCGGTGTTGAACCAGAGCAGCCGCGGCAGCGGCAGCGGCTGCCAGTCTGGCACCGCCATCCGCATGAAATAGGCGCTGGTAAAGAGCGCGAAAAGACAGCCTACGACGGCGAGGAAGACGCCGAGGCCGATCTTGGCGGTTGGCAGCGTTGACCGGTTGAGGGCGACAACATCCCCGGCCAGACCTTGCTCGAGCCATGGCTTCGACATCAGCCCCTGATGTGAAAGCCACCATCCGGCAAAGCCGGCGACGACGAACAGGAAGACTATGATGACGCTCATGCCGGCTCCCTCGATGGGCCGAAGGAGCCCGGCATGTTCTGCGGGATGAAATCCTCTTTGGCGCCCGGCACGCTGTAATCATAGGCCCAGCGATAGACGATCGGCAGGTTCTTGCCGAAATTGCCGTGGGCCGGCGGTGTTTGCGGCGTCTGCCATTCGAGGGTCGTAGCCCGCCACGGATTGCCGCCGGCCTCGCGGCCGTGCCGGATGCTCCAGATCAGGTTGAACAGGAACACCATTTGAGCAAAGCCGACGATGAACGCCATGATGCTGATGAACGAGTTCAGGTGGCGGGCCGACTCGGTCATGATCGTCATGTCGGTCAGTTCAGCGTAGCGCCGCGGCACGCCCATCAGGCCGAGATAGTGCATGGGGAAGAAAATCAGGTAGGCGCCGAGGAACGTGACCCAGAAATGGAACCGGCCCAACGTCTCGTCGAGCATCCGGCCTGTGACCTTCGGGTACCAATGGTAGATCGCGCCAAAAACCACGAGGATCGGGGCGACACCCATGACCATGTGGAAATGGGCGACGACGAACATCGTGTCGGACAGTGGAACATCGACGACGACATTGCCGAGAAACAACCCGGTCAGCCCGCCGTTGACAAAGGTGACGATGAAGGCCAGGGCAAAGAGCATAGGTATGGTGAGATGGATGTCGCCGCGCCACAGGGTCAACACCCAATTGTAGACCTTGATGGCTGTCGGAATGGCGATGATCAGCGTCGTGGTGGCAAAGAAGAAGCCAAAATAGGGGTGCATGCCGCTGACATACATGTGGTGCGCCCAGACCACGAAGCTCAGCGCACCGATGCCGACGATGGCCCAGACCATCATCCGGTAGCCGAAGATGTTCTTGCGGGCATGGGTGCTGATCAGGTCGGACACAATGCCGAAGGCCGGCAGCGCCACGATATAGACCTCGGGATGGCCGAAGAACCAGAATAGGTGCTGGAACAGGATCGGACTGCCGCCATTGTGCTGCAGTTGCTGGCCCAGCTCTGAGATTGCCGGCATGAAGAAGCTGGTGCCCAGGACGCGGTCAAGCAGCATCATCACGCTGGCAACGAACAGCGCCGGAAAGGCGAGCAGCGCCATGACGGTCGCAGTGAAGATGCCCCAGACGGTCAGCGGCAGGCGCATCATTGTCATGCCGCGCGTGCGGCCCTGCAGCACGGTCACCACGTAGTTCAGGCCGCCCATCGTGAAGCCGATGATGAACAGGATCAGGGAGGAGAGCATCAGGATGATGCCCCAGTCCTGGCCGCCTGGTGTGCCGCTCATAATGGCCTGCGGCGGGTAGAGCGTCCAGCCGGCCCCAGTCGGTCCGCCGGGCGCAAAGAAGCTCGACACCAGGACCAGCACGGCGAGCAGGTAGATCCAGTAGCTCAGCATGTTGACATAGGGAAAGACCATGTCGCGCGCGCCGACCATCAGTGGGATCAGATAGTTGCCGAAGCCGCCAAGGAAGAGGGCGGTGAGCAGGTAAATCACCATGATCATGCCATGCATGGTGATGAACTGATAATAGGCTTCCGGGGTGATGAAGTTGAACGTACCGGGGAAGCCGAGTTGCAGCCGCATAAGCCAGGATAGCACCAGGGCGACCAGGCCGATTCCCGTTGCTGTCGCCGAATACTGGACGGCTATGACCTTTGCGTCCTGCGAGAAGACGTATTTCGTCCACCAGCTGTGAGGATGGTAGAGTTCCACTTCCGCGACTTCGGCCGGTGGGATTCCATCTGCTGGCGTGATGTCGACCATGGGAACACTCCGTGTTCTTTTCAGCGAGACCCGACCGTTTCGAGCTTTGCTGCAACGTTCAAACCGGACGCCGTCGTGCCCGATGCCTGGTCCGCCGAGCCCGTTTTCTGGGGTGCCGACAGCTGCGCGAAAGTCTGCTGCTGACCAAGCCAGGCCAGGTAGTCTTGTTGCGTGTCGACGACGACCACACCATGCATCAAAGGATGCCCTTGGCCGCAAAGTTCGGCGCAAAGGACCTGAAAGGTTCCGGTCTTGGTCGGGGTGAACCAGAAATAGGTGACCGAGCCCGGGACCATGTCCATCTTGGCGCGGAATTCCGGCACAAAGAAATCGTGCAGCACATCAATGGAGCGAAGCAGCATCTTGACCGGTTTGCCGACCTGCAAATGCAGATCAGCGGCTTCGACCACGACATCGTCCTGACCATTGGGATCGCCGGGGATGATCCCCAGCGGATTATCGGCACTGACGTCGCGGGTCTCCGACGTGCCGAGCTTGCCATCCTTGCCGGGCAGGCGGAAACTCCATTGCCATTGCTGGCCAATGACCTCGACCTCGGTCGCGTCGCTTGGAACGGTAACAAACCGGCTCCAGACGAACAGGCCGGGAACCAGTAACGTCGTGACCCCAACCGCGGTGACGATCGTTAGCCACGATTCGAGCCGCTTGTTTTCCGGTTCGTAGGCAGCCCGGTTGCCTTCCCGATGACGGAAGCGGAAGACGCAATAGGCCATAAATAGAACCACGGCGGCGAAGACGACGCCGGTGATCCAGAAGGTGATGATGATGGTGTTGTCGATATAGTCCCAGTTCGAGGCAATCGGCGTCCACCACCATGGGCTCAGGAGGTGAAACGACACTGAGCCCACTACAATCAAAACGAGTACAAGCGCTACGGCCATGTCCCGTCCCTCCGGCATTCCAGGGGCGCGAAGCCGTCCCGAAAAATACCAGCCGCATCATAGCTCGATTTGGGGTCGCAATTCCAGAGCCGACTATCTTGACGGGAAAAAATGCAGCTTTTGCCCTTCGAGACCGGCAATTCCCCAGGTCGGCACCAGGTCCTTTATCATGGAATGGCGTTTCTCCGCCCAACGATGATCTGGTCATGCGGTAATGTCTTGCCGCTTGGCCGGATCGACAATCTCCATGGTCATCCCGGTATCGGCACACGACGGCGTCGGGCGCCGGGTTGTCCATCAACCGGGTCGAAGGACGGGAGGATCTTCAACCATCAGGGTTGGCGACGGTTTTCGCGCTTGCGCTGGCGGAAAAGTATCTCCGATTTCGTGGGAAGATGTCCGGCGGGACAGGTGCGCGGGACAGCGGCAGACGGACTTCTTTGGCCAGTTTTCTTCCCAAGGGCCAGAAACGGCAATGCCGCCGGGGGAAGGCCCGGCGGCATGTTTCTTGGCTGGCTATCGCCACTTCGGGCGCGATGCGCTACGGCGTCGTCCCCGCTTGGATCGTGGCGGCCGCCTGATCGATCTTGCCGGCAAGGACGCCCTGGGCCCAGGCACTGACCTGGGCATCGACGGGCTTGTTGGCCATACCCGCCAGTGCTGCGTCATGCGATGTCTGATCGGTGCCGACGGCCGCCGCGGTGGCTGCCGCCTCGGCCTGGGCCGCCGCCGCATTGTCGGCGTCGACGATGGCCTGCTGTGCGGTGATCTGGTCTTTCACAGCCTGGATCTGGGCAGTCGTGGCTGACGAATCCGCCTGCAGCGCGGTCAGCTGCGCGTTCAGTGTATCCAGTTGGGTCTGGGCTGTGGCCGCTGTCGCGGCCGCCGCGTCAGCCGCGGCCTGGGCGACCTTGGCTTTCGCGGACTGTGTCACATACGCCTGAATGGCAGCGAACTTCTTGCTCTTGGAATTCATGTAAGCGTTGATATTGCGCTGCAGCGAGTTCAGCCGGCCGAGCTTGGCATGTATGTTCTTGTCGTTGGGCACGGACGCGACCTGAGTCGTATCGACCGTGGTGTCGGTCGTTGTGTCCGTTTCCGTCCTGGCCGCATGCCCTGGAGCCGACGCAGACTTGCCATGCGAAGCGCCACTGTTGCCATTGCCATTACCCTTGCCGCCGCCGTTGCCTTGGCCGCCGCCGTTGCCGCCGGCATTGCCCCCGCCATTGCCATGCCCGTTGCCGGCGAGCGCCGGGGACGCAAGAAGCGCCAATGCGGCAAGTACCGCGAACAGAGTTTTTCGGTTTGTCATGGTGTCTCTCCTCGGGAATCGCCACTCCGCCCAACCGCTAGAACAAGCCTCGTGTGAGAAATTGCTAAAAGTACAGAATAAACTTTGGCTAAATGTGTTTCCAATCCGTTGGCCGCATCCAGAAAACGCCGTAACCTCCTGAGATTGCTTCAAAATCGGTGCAGTAAAACTGCTGCTGTACTGAAGTCCCATACTGGCCGGACGATGGTCCTAGCCATCACCCCCAGCGGCAAGGCAGAAGTTGTGGGCTGGTTTATGGGAAACGCGCTGAATTGTTGAAAGCCTGGCCGCGGCCCGATGCGCCATGCCAGCCACATGCGCTAGATCAGCAGCAGACCCTTCATGCTGGAATGGCCTTTTCGCCCGATGATGATGTGGTCGTGCACGGCGATGCCCAGCCGCTTGGCGGCGTCGACGATCTCCTTTGTCATCTCGATGTCGGCGCGTGAGGGCGTCGGGTCGCCGGAGGGATGGTTGTGCACCAGGATGATCGCGGTCGCCGACAGTTCGAGCGCCCGCTTGACCACTTCTCTGGGATAGACGGGTGTGTGGTCGACAGTGCCGGTCTGCTGCACTTCGTCGGCGATCAGCGCGTTCTTCTTGTCGAGGAACAGGATGCGGAACTGCTCGCGTGCCTCGAACGCCATGGCCGAGCGACAGTAAGCGAGAAGCTGCGTCCAGGACGACAGGACTTCGCGGCCATGGACTTCGCCGCGCGCCATGCGCTGCGCTGTCGCGGCGACGACCTTCAGGTCGAACGCCACCGCCGGGCCGACACCCTTGACCTCCTGCAACAGGTTGACGGGCGCGCCAAGCACCTCGGCCAAAGTGCCGAAGCGCGCCAGCAGCGCCTTGGCGGCCGGCTTGGTGTCGGCGCGCGGGATCAGGCGGAAGAGCAGGAGTTCCAGGAGTTCATAGTCGGGCAGGGCATCCGGACCAGCGGATGCAAAGCGCTCGCGCAGGCGGTCGCGATGGCCGAGATAGTGTGGTTTCTCCTCGGGCACCGGCCTGGCTTTCGGCGCGGGTGGTGCCGGCACCTCGGAGAAGAAACTCCGCTCGTCGTCGTCGCTGACTTTCCCCATGCGCCCCCGCATCCGGCAATCGATCGGGCAAACAGCCGCCCGACATGTCAAAATATCAGGCCGGCAGGCCGGGGCGGTCGAGCTTTGCGGGCGAGAGCGTGAAAATCTCGCAGCCCGCGTCGGTCACGCCGATCGTGTGCTCATATTGCGCCGACAGCGAGCGATCGCGCGTCACCGCCGTCCAGCCATCCGACAGGACCTTCACATGCGGCCGGCCGAGGTTGATCATCGGCTCGATGGTGAAGATCATGCCGGGTCGCATTTCCACGCCTTCACTGGCGTTGCCATAGTGCAGGATGTTGGGCGCATCATGGAACAGCTGGCCGACGCCATGGCCGCAGAAGTCGCGCACCACCGAGCAGCGTTCCGCCTCGGCATAGGTCTGAATGGCGGCGCCGATGGCGCCGGTGCGGGCACCCGGCCTGACCGCGGCAATGCCGCGCATCAGGCATTCATGGGTGACCTCGAGCAGGCGTTCCGCGGCGCGCTTGATGGTGCCGACGGGATACATGCGCGAGGAGTCGCCGTGCCAGCCATCGAGGATATAGGTGACGTCGATGTTGACGATGTCGCCATCCTTCAACGGTTTGTTGTCTGGAATGCCATGGCAGACCACGTGGTTGATCGAGGTGCAGGACGATTTCGTATAGCCGCGATAATTGAGCGTCGCTGGCAGCGCGCCATGGTCCATGCCGAATTCAAAGACGAAACGGTCGATGGTATCGGTCGTGACGCCGGGAGCGACCATAGGCACCAGCTCGTCCAGGCAGCGCGCGGTGAGGTCGCATGCCTTGCGCATGCCGGCAAACCCTTCCTCGCCATAGAGGCGGATCTGGCCGGTATTTCTGAGCGGTGCCGTGGCGGCGTCGAGATAGGTGACCATTTTGTCCGTGTAGAAGGTGGGGCGCTGCAGGAGTGCTGGCGTGAAAGTCCCCCAGATTTGGCACTTGGGGGCAAAAGGTTCAAGGAAGAACTGCCTGATGCCGGCCGAGTGGGCGGGATATTCGTCTGGTCGGGGTGATCTCTGCTCGGTTTTGCACGGCTTGCTTTCCTTTCCGCCCATCGTGGGTTAGGCCGGGTTATGTTTTGGAGATCGCCTCCTTCACGCAAGTGCGCCAGATCGCTTGAAGCACTACTGACGGCAGCCTGCTCATGTCTGATGGGCCTGGTCCTGCTGGCGATGCTGTGCCTCGGCCGGCCTGATGTGCCCATCTTCGCGGACCCTGCACAGGGCGGCGCCAGCGTTGGTCTGGAACGGTCGGGCGAGGCGGCGGCGCTGCTGCGTGTCACCAACAAGGCGCAGGCGCTGGAGGTTCGCGGCGCCCGGCCGGTGCTGGCCAAATCCGCCAGCGGCCATCCGGCCCTGCCGGCGCCGCAAGCTGCCTTCTTTCGGTTCGATCCGATATTACCCGCCGTATTTATTGCCGACCATGGGGGCGCGCCCAGCATCAGCAGCAACCAGCCGCGCGCGCCGCCGTCCACGCTGGTCTGAGCGGTCCAGGACCGCAGGTTTCACAATCATTTCCCATGCCATTCGTGTCGCGACCCGTGCGGCGGCCGTCAGCCGAGCATTGGTGGCGCGGCGCGTCATTTCCGGATCAATTCAATGCAACGGATCAAGACATTCAAAAGCCTGTCGCGAGCGGCTTCGGCCGCCTCATTCCTCTCCGTCCAGGCGCTCATCTGCATCGGAACCGTTTATTGGGCGATCGCCGAGGCGCTCTATTTGTCCGGAGCCGGAGCGCTTGTCCTTGGCGTCCTATTCGCATTGCCGTCGGCGTATGTTCTGCTGACCGTGGTGCGCATGGCCTTCGACGCGGAGACCGACCCGGCCAACCAGTGATCACGCCGCCCGGGATATATGGGGAGACCTGCCGGGCCGCTCGGCGCCGGTAGGTCTTTCGTCCGCCCGTTGCGGCAAAACGGTCGCTTCCGCAGTGACGACACATTTGCGTGGCACCAACAGGCCAAAGCAACTTTTGACGACGAACGGCGTTGCTTGGGGCGACGCCAGTTCGGGAGATGTCAGATGGACAGATTGCAATTCGAGGTGCCGGTGCGGATCGCGCCAGGATCCGGCTTGCCCGTCGAGGAGATCTACAGCGTCGAGCAGGCGCTCGATTTTCTCCAGGACTGGCCGGCACGCCGGCAGGGACCGGTTTATCAAAAGGCTTTCAATGCCTGCTTCGGCGCCACGGTGGATGTAGTCAAGACCGAGGATGCCTGCCGAGCATTCATGGCGTTCTGCCGTGTCACCGGACTGATGGCCAGCGACATGATGGCGCCGCGCAAGCGTGGCGGTGAGGCCAGGGTGCTGCAGGCCTGAGGTCCGCTCCGTCTATCCCGATCACACCAGCTCGACTTGATTGCACATGACGATCCGGCGACCGGATCGTCTCGATGGCGGCGTTAAGCTTCCGTTTCCATCTTCGCGGCTAGGCCATTGTTTGTTCAGCAATGGTTGATTCGTTGCGTCAGTCTCATGGTTCGGAAGATGTCCCCAAAAAAAGTCCGTGCATTCCCGATCGACCGTCAGCTATTCTTGGTTAAAGAAGTTGCAGCCAATCTCGGCAATCTGCACGGCGAGACCGCCACCTCCTTCTGGAGGGCAAAAGCGGTCGAGTTGGTTGATCTCGTCGTCGGATCCGGCAGGGACAGGGCGGCAGCCAGTGACGAAGTACGCAGGTTTTTCCTTGCCGTACAGAGAGAACTTTCGGCGGGCACGATCGCCGAAGCGACACCAGTTCTTTCGGCCTGAAGTAAATCCAACCGCCGATAACTTCACGCTATTTGCAACGATAGCGCACGAAACCGCGGGCGGCAATTCCGGCGCGGTTTCCGGCGATCCGATGGTCGGCAGCGCCGCGCTTGGCTACAGGTCCGGCAATTTCGCCGTCGGCCTCGACTCGCAGGGCGATCCCGACACGCTGATGGGCTTCGCGCTTGGCGGCATCGCGGGATCCTTCTCGGTGCCGGACCGCGAGACTTCGGGCAACATCATCGGCGGCCATGCCGGAGCCTATGGTGCGCGCAAATGGGGCCAGTTCTACATCAACGGCTCGCTGGCGATGGATCTCTACAGCAACACGACCGACCGCTTCACCTCGGTTCCGGGCGCATCCGGTCCGCTCAATCCCGTGCCGGCGATCACGAGGGAGCACTGGACCGGTGATTTCATGAGCGCCGGCTTCGGCACCAGCCTCGAGGCCGGCTGGCGGCAGCCGATCGGTGCCGGCGCCATCACGCCGTTCGCCGGGCTGCAATTCCAGGCGCTGTCGATGCAGGCCTTTTCAGAAAAGTCGGCCAGCGACGGAGCGCTCGGCCTCGACTTCGACAGTCGCACGGTTATCTCGCTGCCGGTCTCGCTCGGCCTGCAGCTCGACACGACGGTCGCCGTCGGCGGGACGACGACGCTGCAGGCCTGGGGCCGCGCGGCATGGCAGCATGAGTTCAAGCCGGACCGCTCGGTGGAACCCACCTTCCAGGCAGCGCCGGGCTATGCCTTCGTCGTCCAGGGCGCTAGCGCTGCCGAGGACGCGGTCGCCGTCAACGCCGGCGTCAAGCTGAACTGGGCTCCAACACATCCGTCTTCGCCAGCTTCGATGGCAAGTTCGCCGACCGGGTGCAGACCTATGGCGGCAATGTCGGGTTCAGGGTGAACTGGTAGGGGGACGGCGTCGCTACGAACCAGGCTGGCAGCTCTGAGACTCGCCTTCACTGCCCGCATCTTGCCTTCGTGACGGCTGTCCCGCTCGAAAAGCATGGCCATGCCATAATGTCGTCTGTCGGACCTTGGTCCCAAGTTTGCTGGACAAAAGTCCTATCGTGCGCCGATCGGCCGACGAAAATTCTTTCTTTTTGAGGCCAATAAGCCATCGATCAAAAAATGAACCGAACTTTTTAGCCGTTCGTTCATATGTGCATGTCTTCTAATTTCTCATGACTTTCAAACGCTTCACCCGAATTCGGCTTATAGCGGACGGTATACGCCGGGGTACGAGCGCGAATGTTGCCACCATCTTCGCCCTGACCTTACCGATCGTCGTCGGCGCCGCGGGTTTCGGTATCGAGACGTCCTACTGGTATTACAACAGCCTCAAACTTCAGGCGACGGCCGACGCCGCGGCCTATGCCGGCGCGCTCGAACAAATCTCGGGGTCCGACAAGCCGACGATCACCGCAGCCGCGACCCAATCGGCCGCCTCCAATGGGCTGGGTTCCGGCACGATTGTCGTCAACACGCCGCCAGCGTCCGGACCGAACACGGCGAAGAAAGCGGTCGAGGTCATCGTCAGCCAGAACCTCGATCGGATGTTCACCTCGATCTTTACGCGGGGCCAGGTTCCCGAACAGGCGAGGGCGGTGGCGCTCATCACCAATGCCTCGAAGGCCTGCGTGCTAGCGCTCGATCCATCCGCATCGCAGGCTGCGCTGTTTTCAGGCAACACCAGCGTGAAGTTCACCGGTTGCTCGGTGATGTCCAATTCGATCGCCTCGGATGCCATCAAGCTCCAGGGTTCGGCAGGCCTCCAGGCCGATTGCCTAATAACGGCGGGCGGCGTCTCTCTCAATAACCCCGTCACGACAGTTTGCGCAGCCCCGATCACCCAGGCGTTGCCTGCCGCCGATCCATTCGCCGGCCTGCCGGCTCCTGCGGCCACCAACCCCTGCCAGAACAGCAACAAAGCGACGCTGGCGCCGGGTACGTACTGTAATGGGCTCAGTCTCAGCGGCAGCGTCGCACTCCAGCCCGGCGTCTATGTCGTTCAGGGCAATCTCAAAATAAACGCCAACGCGGCCATCACTGGCACCGGGGTGACCATCTTCATGTCGGGCAGTTCGACGGTCAGCATAAATGGCAATGCCTCTGTGCAGCTCAGTGCGCCGACTTCGGGCACCTATTCAGGCGTTCTGTTCTATGGCGACAGGACAGGTAACAGCGCATCCAGCACCTTCAACGGCACGGCCGACTCGCTACTGACTGGGGCCATCTACTTTCCAAAACAGCAGGTCAGCTATCTCGGCAATTTCTCGGGCAACAGCGGCTGCACCCAGGTCGTTGCCAACACGATCCAATGGTCCGGAAACTCAACCGTCAATCAGGATTGCACGAGCCTTGGCCTGCACGATATTCCGGCCACGCAGTCCGTGGCGCTGGTCGAGTAGCCTGCCGTGGAGCGTCGATCGATCTCGTATCTTAAAGATGAGGCGGGCACTGCGGCCGTCGAGTTCGCAATGGTTCTGCCCTTTCTGTGCGTTGCGCTGCTCGGCATCCTCGACGGCTGGTCCTACGTGACGAGTTCACTGTCGATGCGCGCCGGCGTCAAGACTGCCGCGAACCTGGTCATGGCAGGATCGACCAACGATACGGCGACCCAGGCCGTTGCCATTTCGAGTTGGGAGAAGCGGCCGGCGGATGGCCAGGTCACGCTAAGCCGGATTTACATGTGCGGGGCGACCGTGGTCGACGCCGCCACCCTGTGCAGTGGGCCCAAGGCGCCATCGGTCTATGTCCAGATCCAGGCGTCGGCCACCTGGGTGCCGCCCTTCACCTTCGGCGTCTTTTCCACGTCCAGCGTCATCGGCCACCTGGAGGTGATCCGTGTCCGCTAGAGCCGTTCTTCGTTTCGCGGAAACGCAGGCCCGCACTATGTGCTTGCTTGGACACAATTCCGGACGGAAAACCGCTTCGCACTTTTCCTGGAATTGCGTCAGAGCGGTTCAGCGTTTGATGGAATCGTTGACCCGCTCTAACTCTTTGTTTCTGCGCAATTCCGGACGGAAAACCGCTTCGCACTTTTCCTGGAATTGCGTCATGGCAGCCGCGTTCAGGCGGGATCGATCGGGCGGTGCCGGGTTGGAATTCGCACTGATCGCCCCGTTTCTCATTATGCTTTTGTTTGGCATCTTCGCCTTCGGCTGGTCGATGAACTCCGTATCCAGCGTTCGCTATACGCTGGAGATGTCCGCACGCTCGCTGCAGCTTCAGAACACGCTGACCCAGGCCGACATCCAGGCTATCGCTACACAGAAACTTCAGGCCCTGGGTTTGAAGGATGTCGTCGTCACGATCGTCATGGATCCGGCGAGTGGCGGCTTCCGCATGGCACATCTGACCGCCAGCTATGCCTTCGTCATCGACTTTCCCTATTTCAGCGCCTTCCCGATCAACTACGCGACGACCGTTACCGTGCCGCTGGTCGGCGCGTAGGCCACGGTCTGCCGGGCATGGGCCTTGGTGGTCAAGGGGTGTACGGTCCGCCGCCTTACCCTGCCGGGTCGTTATTGCGCGGCCGTCCGCAGGATTGTTATCGCAATCGGCCTCGTCGCCTCAATCCGCCTTAGACAATGATCCGGAATATTGGGCCACATTGCCTGGGCGCATTCTCTGTCTACGGCCGCAACAGCTTCGCCAGGCGCTACGTTCGCCGCGTGGGTGGTGGTGGATGACGCGAAAAGAACCGTCTGGGTTATGAGAGCCGAAAAGGCGGCGACCTGGATCAGAACGGCGGCAAAGGCGATCTTCTTGAGCATGCGGCGAGAACGCGCGGCACTTCCACTGGTTCCCTCCAGGTCGCGCTGTTCTCGCGCGGGCGCGCCGACTACCCACTATCCCAGGACGGACCGCCGTTGCCGTCAATGGAACGGCGGATCCTTTGCAGCAGCAAAGGGTTCATGCGCCACGGACGTCGCGGTCCAATAGTCGGATGGCGGGCTCACGACGGTGTTCGGCATTGGCGCGATCGATGCCCTCCACGGTAATCGCGAAGGTGCCGTTTTCGACCCTACCTATCCAGCCTTTTGCTTTCAGATACCAGAGATGAAACTCGAGATGCTCACGGGGGCAGCCTGACAGGCGTTCAAGTTCTGTATCGCCAATGCCAGGATCATTGACGTCTTGTCGGCGTTTGACGTAAAGAAGCGAGAGAAGTTTTGCCTGAATTACGACGTCACGCTCTATACCTTTATTATTGCCGGTTTCCTCAATCAGCTCGCGGCGAAGCTTCAAGTGGTCTTTGTACTTGATGTCGTACTGAGCGCGTTTGACCGGGTCTTTCAGGATGTTATGGGCTTCCACGATTTCGCTAAAGCGTGCTTCATCGCCGGTGTCTTGATTGTCGGGATGGTAGCGCATGGCAAAGTAACGAAATACCCGCTCTAACGTTTCCGAGTTGGCATTCGGGCTAATTTCGAGAATTTCATAATAGTCAATGAACATAGAGTTGTTTCCCCCCGTGGCGCGCTTTATATGCCGATTTGCCAGAGTACGGAATATCTGACGGCTAAGGACAAAGTCTGGATGGAAATGTCAGACCTTTGCTTTGCAAAAACCAAGACCTTGGTCCGGTGGCAATGGACGATCTCAATCACTGCACGGACAGATGTCGGGCGCCTGTTGGGCGAGAGGCTTCAGGGTAAGCGCTTGCCAAGTAGACACCAGATTCGCGCCCCTGCACAGATCGGTAAGTCAGGATAATGTGCTGAGAGTTCAGCAAATTTTGCCGAGAGAGGCGGTCATGGCAGACTGGTGATGTTCAACGTCACCTGATTCCCGCGAAGGAACGCCACCATGACCAAGACTGACTGCCAGCGCTGCCGTCAAAGACATTCTGCTATCGAACCTGGATGGGCCGCACGAAGTGATCCGCGCGGTGATGCAGGAGGTGCTCGAGGCCGAGATGGACGAGGCGCTGGGGGCTTCGAAGAGCGAACGCACGCCGGAGCTCGCGGCCGGCGGCCATCTCGTCGTCATGATGACGGAATCGCGCGCGGGATCCAACGTCAGGGCCAAGTCAGAGCTCGGCTGGAGCCCGCGCCATGCCTCGTGGCGAGAGGGGTTTGCCGAAATCGTGCGGCCAGATGCGGGAATTGCCGCATGACATGCCCTGCGCGCGCCAGGCTATCGTCATCGAGATACCAGCAGTCGGCGTTGCCGGCGCCAAAGCGGAGGTCGAGGTCGCTGGGAGAAACGTGGTTAGGTATAGGGCATTCCCGGGCGCGGAAAGCGCCCGGAGATTGTGTTTTTCGGCTTACCGCCAGAGGTGAGCAGACATCGTGTGTCGAATGAGCGATCTACCTTGACGTTGAGCGAGATTCAGTGACGCGTCAGGAGGACCATAAGGAGGCAAAGGGTTTCAGCTGCACCCGCTGGTCGCCCCACAAGTATCGCACTTCTCACACGTCCCGTTCCGCACCATGGTGAAATTCTGGCACTCGGAGCAGGAATTGCCGGTGTAGCCCTGAAGCAGTGACTTGGCGCGGCGGTCGGCGGCGAGTTTCTTCGCCTCGGCTGCTTCATTGGCGGCCGCGTCGGTGAACAGGGCCGCGGCGCCGGAGGCCTCGGAGGCAGCGTCGGCGGCTTCCTCGAAGGCCATGTCCTCGGCCAATTCCTTGGCCCGCTCCTCATAGTCGCGCTTGTAGGCGATTGCCTCGTCGCTCGCCGGTTTCAACGCCAGCACGTTGGAGCCGGAGAAGGCCGACGGCGCCGAGCGGGTAGGGGTGCCGGAGGCGGAGCCGGCAAAGCCCTTAGGCTCACTGCCGCTCACCCGGGAAACCAGCTTCACCGGCGAACCGCGTGTCAGTCCCTTGGAAACGGCGTCGGTCTTGCCTTCGCTGATGCCACGGCCAAGTGCGGTGTTGGAGAAGTCCGACTGGTCGACATGGGCGAGGTCGTTGCGGCCGAGATAGGAGATCGCAAGTTCGCGGAACACGTAGTCGAGGATCGACGTCGCGCTCTTGATGGCGTCGTTGCCGATCACCATGCCGGCCGGCTCGAACTTGGTGAAGGTGAAGGCATGCACATATTCGTCGAGCGGCACGCCGTATTGCAGGCCGAGCGAAATCGCGATGGCGAAGTTGTTGAGAAGGCCACGCAGCGTCGCGCCTTCCTTGTTCATGTCGATGAAGATCTCGCCGAGGCGGCCGTCATCATATTCGCCGGTGCGCAGGAAGATGGTGTTGCCGCCGATCTTGGCCTTCTGGGTATAACCCTTGCGGCGACCGGGCAGCTTCTCCTGCTCGCGCGACACGCGCTCGATGATGCGCTCGACGATACGCTCGGTGATCTGCGCCGCCCGCGCCGCCTGCGGCGCCGCGATCAGCTGCTCGACCGCTTCGTCCTCGTCATCCTCGCCATCGGCGAGCAGCGAGGCATTGAGCGGCTGCGACAGTTTCGAGCCGTCGCGATAGAGCGCGTTGGCCTTCAGCGCCAGCTTCCACGACAGCATGTAGGCGTTCTTGGCGTCCTCCACCGTCGCATCGTTGGGCATGTTGATGGTCTTGGAGATGGCGCCGGAAATGAAAGGCTGTGCGGCGGCCATCATCTGGATGTGGCTGTTGATCGACAGCGAGCGCTTGCCGATCTTGCCGCAGGGGCTGGCGCAGTCGAACACGGCAAGGTGTTCGGCCTTGAGGAAGGGCGCGCCTTCCAGCGTCATGGCACCGCAGACATGGATGTTGGCTGCCTCGATGTCTTTCCTGGAGAAGCCCATTGCCGGCAGCATCTCGAACGAGAAGTCGTTGAGCTGCTCGTCGGTGAAGCCAAAGGTCTCCTTCACCCAGTCGGCACCGAGCGTCCACTGGTTGAAGACGAACTTGATGTCGAACGCCGACTTCAGCGCCGCGTTGAGCGCGCTGATCTTCTCGTCGGTAAAGCCCTTGGCCTTGAGCGAGCCGGGATTGATACCGGGTGCCTGGTTGAGGTTGCCGTGGCCGACCGCATAGGCCTCGATCTCGGCGATCTGGCTCTCGGAATAGCCGAGCGTGCGCAGCGCTTCCGGCACGGCGCGGTTGATGATCTTGAAATAGCCGCCGCCGGCGAGCTTCTTGAACTTCACAAGAGCGAAGTCGGGCTCGATGCCGGTGGTGTCGCAATCCATGACCAGGCCGATCGTGCCGGTCGGCGCGATCACGGTCGCCTGCGCATTGCGGTAGCCATGCTCCTCGCCAAGCTCGATGGCGCGGTCCCAGGCGGCTTTGGCATGCTCGGCAAGCGCCTGCTGCTTGAGATCGGCGGCAACCAGCGGCACCGGATTGACAGCCAGCTTCTCGTAGCCGTCCCTGTCGCCATAGGCGGCGCGGCGATGGTTGCGCATGACGCGCAGCATGTTCTGGGCGTTGCGGTCATAATCCGGGAAGGCGCCGAGCTCGGAGGCCATTTCCGCCGAGGTGGCGTAGGCGACGCCGGTCATGATCGCGGTCAGCGCGGCGCAGATGGCACGGCCCTCGTCGGAATCGTAAGGAATGCCCGAGGTCATCAAGAGGCCGCCGATATTGGCATAGCCGAGGCCGAGCGTGCGGTAGTCGTAGGAGAGCTTGGCGATCTCCTTCGACGGGAACTGCGCCATCATGACGGAGATTTCGAGAACGACGGTCCACAGCCTGACCGTATGCTCGTAGGCGGCGATATCGATCGTGCCGTCGGCATTGCGGTAAGGGAGCAGATTGATCGAGGCGAGATTGCAGGCCGTGTCGTCAAGGAACATGTATTCAGAACACGGGTTGGAGGCCCGGATCGCACCAGCCGAAGCGCAGGTGTGCCAGTCGTTCATCGTCGTGTTGAAATGCAGGCCGGGATCGGCCGAAGCCCAGGCGGCGTAGCCGATCTTTTCCCAGAGATCCCTGGCCTTTAGCGTCTTCAGCACCTTGCCGTCCTTGCGGGCGGTCAGCTGCCAGTCGCCATCCTGCTCGACGGCGCGCAGGAAATTGTCCTTCAGCGACACCGAATTATTGGAGTTCTGGCCCGAAACGGTGAGGTAGGCGTCCGAATCCCAGTCGGTGTCGTAGGTCTTGAACGACATCGAGGTATAGCCCTGCTTGGCGAACTGGATGACGCGGTAGATGTAGTTCTCCGGCACGGCCGACTTCTTGGCCGCTTTGATCTCGCGCTTCAGCGCGGTGTTGATCGACGGGTCGAAGCAATCGTCATCCTGACCTTCGCAGTTGACGCAGGCCTTCATGATGGCTTCGAGATGCTTCTTGACGATTTTGGAGCCGGTCACCAGCGAGGCGACCTTCTGCTCTTCATTGACCTTCCAGTCGATGAATTCCTCGATATCGGGGTGGTCGGCGTCGACGATGACCATCTTGGCGGCGCGGCGCGTCGTGCCGCCCGACTTGATGGCGCCCGCAGCGCGGTCGCCGATTTTCAGGAAGCTCATCAGGCCGGAAGAACGGCCGCCGCCCGACAGTTTTTCACCTTCGCCGCGCAGCAGCGAGAAGTTGGAGCCGGTGCCGGAGCCATATTTGAACAGGCGCGCCTCACGCACCCAAAGGTCCATGATGCCGCCCTCGTTGACGAGATCGTCCTGCACGCCCTGGATGAAGCAGGCATGCGGCTGCGGATGCTCGTAGGATGATTTCGACTTGGTCAGCTTGCCGGTGAAGGGGTCGACATAGAAATGACCCTGGCTCGGACCGTCGATGCCATAGGCCCAGTGCAGGCCGGTGTTGAACCATTGCGGCGAGTTCGGCGCCACGCGCTGGGTGGCCAGCATGTAGGCGAGTTCGTCGCGGAAAGCGCGCGCGTCGTCTTCCGACTTGAAGTAGCCGCCTTTCCACCCCCAATAGGTCCAGGTGCCGGACAGACGGTCGAAGACCTGGCGGGCGTCGATCTCGGAACCATAGCGCTCGACTTCCGGCAGCTTGGCAAGTTCGGCCTCATCGGCGACCGAGCGCCACAGGAAGGAGGGGACGTCGTTCTCCTCGACCTTCTTCAGCCGCGCGGGGACACCAGCCTTGCGAAAATATTTCTGCGCCAGGATGTCGGCCGCCACCTGGGAGAACTGCGCCGGCACATCGATATTGTCCAAGCGGAACACCACCGAGCCATCCGGATTCTTGATCTCGGAAAGCGCCTTGCGGAATTCAATCTCCGCATAAGCAGATTGCCCCGGCTTGGTGAAACGACGCTCGATGCGCATTGGTCCTGTCCCTTTTGTCTATATATAGCGCTTTCGTCAGGGGATTTCTGCCCCAAATGCGAAAAGCACAGTCCGCCGTTTGCAGGCATCGCGAACAATGCCGGCATCTCCTCTTCGCAAGCTGCTGCCGCGCGCGCAACAAGACGCCTTGCCAGGCGCTTGCCGAGGCTGCCAACCGACCTTGCGGGTCCTTCGAAACTGAATTTTTCGATTCCCTCGATCGAGGGAAATTCACACTATCTAGCGCCGAACCTACCTGCAAACACTAAATATAGTATTAACAGACAATTTATTCCAGTCCGACAATTCTCCCTTTCGTCGCCCCATGCCCCACAATCCCAACGCTTCCGCCGGCCTCGTAACAGGCGGAAATGCGGGAAAAAAACACACATAATCCGGGAAAAAGACCGGGCTCAGAACTTTCCGGTCGCGCTCTCAACAGGAGCGCATGGCCTATAAAAGGCGACTCGTTTTGCGCCGTCAAGGATTCGTTTGCGTAGCTTTTGTGACCCCAACATCTTGTGTGTCACACATGTGGATAACGGGGATAGAAATGCGCCGCCGCGATGGTCGTCTGGGTCGCCGGTTTGCGAATTGCCGACGTTGGGAGGCGCCGGGCAAATCGTGGTTCAGCCGTAATGCAACCTCGGTTTCGGCTCGGTGCCGGTGAACTGCACGCCAATCCTGTCTTTGCGGCGCCAGCGGACCTCGCAGCGATAGCCGACGCCGTCGAGCGGCACGTAAAGAAGGAAGCGATCGGGAATCCGGGCCTCGAGCGGTATTTTCAGTTCGGCGCCGCCCGCATGCTGGTTGCGCAGCAAAACGGCGACTTCCGAATGGGACCCGGTGATGATGCTTGCACCCTTGAGCACGCGAGGGCGGCGCTCGCGCTTGGGCTTGCCCGGGTCTTGCTGAAGTGGGTCTACAGGTTTCGCCATCGATCAAACGCCAGATTGGCCGCTTCCTAGCGAAGAAAAATTAGCAAACCATTCATGCGGCACATCACAGGCGTGTGAATCCGCCGTGGCGCACGCGGCACAGGCCGGCGGCGGTCTAGGAAAATTTGTGCGGGTCGGCGCAGAAATAGGCGATGATCTGGCACAGGTCGGGTTCATGGACCATGCGCACCGCTTCGCTGGAATTGACCCATTTGCGGGTGCGGGCGTGTTTTTCTTTCCAGCGGTCGGCGATCTTGTCGACATGCAGCGGAAACACCAGCACCTCGCAGGGTACTTCTTCGCCGGAGGCCAGCACCTTGGCATAGAAGTAGCGGCCGGCTTCGAGATGAGAGACGCTACCGCGCAATCCGGCTTCCTCGCCAGCCTCGCGTGCGGCCGCCTCGCAGAGCGGCTCCCTGGCCTCAGGCCAGCCTTTGGGAAGCACCCAGCGGCCGGTGTCACGGCTGGTGATCAGCATGATCTCGACACCGTTCCCCACATTGCGCCAGGGCAGGGCGGCAACCTGCAGGCGGCATGGAGCCATACCAAAGAGCCGTTGGACCCGTTCAGCCAGATGGTTGTGCGTCGTTGGCCTTATCAACATCGGAGAAGTTAGCCCCAGCCTCCAGAATCGTTTGCCGCCTCACGGATTCTACGACTAATCGTGACCAATAAAAGTAAAAACTTTGATCAGGCTGGCCGGTTCCCTCAACAAAGGTCGATTTCACAGGACATTCTGCCTCCGCGGGCCTGGCCGCGCAGGCAAATATTGTCGCTGGTGACGGCTTAAACTGGAAAAAGCGCCCGTTCCGAATCAGCCGGCGTGATCGTCAGCGATCGGCTTCTGATAGGTGAAGCCCATATCCCAGGGAAAATAGATCCAGGTGTCCTGGCTGACCTCGGTGACGAAAGTATCGACCAAGGGCCTGCCCTTGGGCTTGGCGTAGACGGTGGCGAAATGGGCCTTGGGCATCATCGCCCGCACGATACCGGCGGTTTTGCCCGTGTCGGTCAGGTCGTCGATGATCAGCACCCCGGCGCCATCATCGGCAAGCAGCGCCGGCGTGACTTCCTTCAGCACCTGCAACTGCCCCTGGCTGGTATAGTCGTGATAGGAGGCGACACAGACCGTCTCGATGATGCGGATGCCCAACTCGCGCGAGATGATCGCCGCTGGAACCAATCCGCCGCGCGTGATGCAGACGATCGCCTTCCATTGCCCCTTGTTGGTGCCGGCAAGCCGCCAGGCGAGCGCGCGGGCGTCACGATGGAACTGGTCCCAGGAGACCGGGAAGGCTTTTTCGGGAAGGGACATGTCTCGCGCACTCCGCAGCACGCGAGGACCGCGTGCAAGAAAACAGGGGAATGCGCGCGGAATTAACTGGAAACCCTTGGGTTTGGCAAGGGTGGCCACCAGCGATCGTTGTGGACTTATCGCGACAGGAAGGCCGCCACCTGCGCCGTGCGGAGGACCGTGCGCGTCACCCCGCCGAACAGAAGCTGACGCAGCCAGGAGTGGCTGTAGGCGCCAAGAACCAGGAGATCGGCACCGCTTTCGGCGACCCTGTTCTGGATCATGTCATCGACAGACGTGCCGCCCGATTTCAGCACCGAGACGCTGACGGTGGCGCCGTGGCGTGACAGGGCGGAGGCGATTTCGGCACCGGCGGCCTCCGGGCTCTCGTCGAGCGTATCGGGCGGATCGATGACCAGTATGTCGGTTTTCTCGGCCTCGATGATGAAGGGCAGCGCGTCAAAGGCGGCGCGGGCGGCTTCCTTGCTGCCGTTCCAGGCGAGCAGCACGCGTTTGAAGGTGGTGACCAGCGGGCCGGCGTGGGGGACCACCAGGACCGGCCGGCCGGCGTCATAGACCAGCGTATCGACGTCGGCACTGGGGTCGCCGCCGGTCTCGCGTTGGGCGGCTATGATGAGATCGGCGGCGCGCACGCTTGAAATGCCCGTCAGCGCGCTGTCGCCGGAAAAGCTCTCCAGGCTGCGCCACTCGAAGGAGAGGCCGGAATCCTCGATACGCCTGAGAAAGACGGCCTGGAGTTTGTTGGCCCGCTCGCGGTTCATGTCGGCCGAGACCTGCAAGAACTCGGTATCCGGGAACCCGGTTGCCGATGTGTAGGGTACAGGAAGCGCCTCGGCATGGATGCCGATCAGATGGCTCTCGAAGCGGCTGGCAAGCGGAATGGCACAGTCGAGCACGCGCTCGGCATCCTGCTCGTTCTGCAGAATGGCAACCATGGTCTTGAAGCGCATGATGATCCCTCAATCTTGCGAGCGCCCGAACCCGTCGGAAAGAAACGTGGCCGCGCCGTGCTTGGTTCCGGCCTCGAGCCGATCAGCCCACCTTGCCAGCCAATCCCGCCACCATAGCCTCGACATCGGCGCGCGCGGCGTCGAGTGCCTCCTGGCTGCGGGCACGAACGACCAGTTCAGTCCAGAACTTGCCATCGCCATATTTCGGATAGGAGCCGATGATCGTGTCCGGATGCGCTTTCTGGATCTCGCCCAACGGCCCGCCGACAAGGCCTTCACCGAAGGGGCAGTGCACCGCCGCCGACAGCATCTTCGTGCCGGTCTTCAGCGTCGGCACGACATTGTCGAGCATGGCCTGGAAGATAGCGGGCACACCGGCCATTACATGGACATTGCCGATGCGGAAGCCGGGCGCCACCGACACCGGGTTGTCGATATGGTCGGCGCCGCGCGGCATCCGCGCCATGCGTTTGCGGGCCTCTGTATATTCGATGCCACGCGCGGCATAGCTCGCCTCCAGCATCGCGTAGGCCTTGGCGTCGTATTCGCAGGGCACGCCGAACGCCTTGGCGATCGAATCGGCGGTGATGTCGTCATGGGTGGGGCCGATGCCGCCGGTGGTGAACACATAGGTGTAGCGTGCGCGCACGGCATTCACAGCCGCGACGATCTCGTCTTCCTCGTCGGGGACGATGCGCACCTCCTTCAGGTCGATGCCGATCGCCGTCATGATGTCGGCGAGATGGCCGATGTTCTTGTCCTTGGTGCGGCCGGACAGAATCTCATCACCGATGACAAGCATGGCGGCGGTAACGATTTCGGGCATGAAGGCTCCGGCAAGACGGGTCGTCTGGGAAGGCGATGTCGCCTGAGATAGCGCGGCGCGCGGCCTGCTGCAATGCCACGCGGCCGGCGCTGTGTTTCGACCGGCCGGCGGCATCTGCATTCGCAATTCAATGTGAACGTGTCGACGGTGCCGGCCACATGCCGCAGTTCGTCGAACCGAAGCGGGTCGTTGATTTCATAGAGCGGATTGCAGCCCGCCCATTCCATCACCGCGGCCTCACAACAATTTCAATGAACCATCCCGCTGATCGCCGGGTTTACCCCGTGTCGCACCCAAGGCGGCCAAGATACGGAGTGATTCAATGTATACGAAACTTCTCGCGGCGTCGGTTCTGACAATCGGGCTCGCAACATCGGCGATGGCCCAGCCGTCGGACGGCACGTATTCCAGCCATCACAACTGGTGGCTGTTCGGCAATGAGGATTCCCAAGGCGTCGACCAGAGCACCACCGGAAGCATCAATGCGGATGGCAGTGGGCTGAACAGCCTTGGCAACCCTGGTCCGGTCGGGCCTTGTGCGTCCAGCACCCCTGGTCCCGATGCCAATGCCGGGCTGAACGTCAACGATCAGTACTGCGGCAAATAATTCCGCTGGGGTGGCTGCTGACCGCAGGACGTCGTCTCTCCTGACGTCCGCGGTCGGCACCCTGTCTTTGTGCAGGCAAGTTTTCTTCTGCTGGCAGTTTAGTCGGAAACTTCGGTCTGCGGTCGGTCGCGGCCATCGGCCAATTCCTCGTGCCATTTGCCCTCGGCGTCCTCATACTGGATGCCGTCCGTGGCGCCCGCGACTTGCTGCTCGGCCGAAGCGATTTCGGCGGCGCGCAACGCGTCCTGGTGGGTGGGAAACGTCTCCGAGAAGGTCGAGCCGACCTTGTAGGCCCAGCCACCGTCATGTTCGACGATCTTGTAAGTCAGCTTCGCCATTAAAAACCTCCGGTTGAAAGCTCCGCCTGCTCAATGCAGCCGGTCGTCGGATAGCCTGTCGTCGGGCACAAGCACTTCCGATTCCCTGGCGGCCTCGATCAGTGCCCGTCGTGCATCCGCTGTCGAACGATAACCTTCCAGCACTTTGAGGCAAGTGTCGAGAGCATCACGGTGACGCGGGCCGCGATTGAGCGGCCAAACCGTCATCAGGCACTCCGCCGCTTCCTGGGTGCTGCGGATATGGCGATATTTGCCGACATGGCCAAGCTCGACCACCACAGGCGTTTCAAAGGGTTTGTTGTCCATCATGGCCGCAACGCAAAGCAGCCAATTTGGTTTCAAAAATGGCCTTCAGGCTGCGCCCAAAAGTCGCGTCGCGTTTGCGACGCGACTTAAGTTTGTTCGATGCATGTGCTGGGCAGGACCGCGACGGCATTGGGAGGTGGGATCGGTCAGCCCGCCGCCTTCATCCAGTGTTCCATCGTCGTCACCGAGCGGGCGAGCTGCGGCGCCGGATGGATCTTTTCGCTGAACGTGGCGGCCGCACGCCAACCCCAGCGCGGGTCGGCCAGGAAGGCGCGCGCCAGCGCCACCATGTCGGCGCGGCCCTCGGCGATGACAGCCTCGGCCTGCTTCGGATCGTCGATCAGGCCGACCGCACGGGTCGGGATCCCGGCGCCCTTGCGCACGGCTTCCGCCAGGTGCACCTGATAGCCGGGGCCGGTAGGCAATTTCTGCAACGGCGAGTTGCCGCCGCTGGAGCAGCAGAGATAGGCGACGCCCTCGGCCTTGAGCGCTTTGGCCACCTCGATCGCGTCATCGACGTCAAAGCCGCCATCGACCCAGTCCTTCACCGACAGCCGCGCGCCGAGCATCAGGCTTGGTGCTGCTTTCTTCACCGCCCTGGCGATCTCGACCGCGAGACGCATCCGGTTTTCCAGCGAGCCGCCCCAGCGGTCCGTGCGCTGGTTGGAGAGCGGCGACAGGAACTGGAAGATCAGGTAGCCATGCGCGGCATGCAGTTCGATGAAGTCGAAGCCGGCGCGTTCGGCCCGCCTTGCGGCCTCCGCGAACCGCTCGATGAGTTGGAGGATCTCGTCGTCTTCCAGCGCTCGCGGGACGTTCCAGCCGGTGTCGTAGGCTATGGCCGAGGCTGAAACGGTCTGCCAGGGATCTTCGTTTGGCTGCAACGGCCCGCCGCCTTCCCAAGGCTTGCGGTTCGAGGCCTTGCGGCCGGCATGGGCAAGCTGCGTGCCGAACTTGGTGCCCGAGGCGGCAACGCGTCTGGCCGCGTCCAGCGCCCGCCGCGCGGAGGCTTCATTGTCTTCGGAATAGAGGCCGAGGCAGCCATGGGTTATACGGCCGCGCCGCTCGACATCGGTCATCTCGACGGTGACCATGCCGGCGCCGGACATGGCCAGGTTCATCCAGTGGTAAAGATGCCAGTCGCTGGCCGAGCCGTCCTCGGCGGAATACTGGCACATCGGCGCCACGGCAATGCGGTTGGGAAAGCTGAGCCCGTCGAGCGTGATGGGCTGGAAAAGCGATGTCGTCATGGAAGAAACTCCGGGGAGGGAACCTGC
Source organism: Mesorhizobium sp. B2-4-12 (assembly GCF_006441575.1). Lineage (NCBI taxonomy): Bacteria > Pseudomonadati > Pseudomonadota > Alphaproteobacteria > Hyphomicrobiales > Phyllobacteriaceae > Mesorhizobium > Mesorhizobium sp. B2-4-12. The sequence goes on along the minus strand of NZ_VFVC01000005.1, from coordinate 50,770 downwards.
TATTTAAGCAACGGATCTCCTCCATGCCACACACGAGAGAGTGAAACGCCTGCTGGACCAATCGCTGGCCCGATTGCGCCGCAGCCGGTTCGCCGCTAGGGCTGCCTGCGCCAGCAGCTCAGAGGTGTCCGATGGAAGACCGCGTTCGCATCCGCTCGGAAGAGGTTCTTTCCGACGATTGGGCGGTCCTGAAGAAGACCGTGCTCGACTATCGCCGGCGTGACGGCCAGTGGGAAACGCAAATCCGCCAGACCTATGACCGTGGCGACGGGGCGGTGATCCTGCCATATGACCCTTTGCGTTCGACCGTGCTTCTGGTGCGCCAGTTCCGCTATCCCGCCTACGTGACCGGCCATCGCGAACCGCTGATCGAAGCCTGTGCCGGACTGCTGGATGAAAACGATCCGGAGACTGCCATCCGCAAGGAAGCCGAGGAAGAACTCGGCTACCGCCTGCAGGATGTCGAGCGGCTGTTTTCGCCTTACATGAGCCCGGGCAGCGTCACCGAGCGGCTCTGGTTCTTCGTCGCCCGCTATTCGCCCCACGACCGCATCTCCGCCGGCGGCGGCGCCCCGGAAGAAGGCGAGGACATCGAAGTTCTGGAAATGCCGCTCGACGAAGCGCTCGCCGGCATAACCGCCGGCCGCATCGTCGATGCCAAGACCATCATCCTGATCCAGCATCTGAAGCTCAACCCGATCGCGGCTTGAATCGTGTTCTGGCGCCCTCCAGGCTCCTGGCTTGGCAAATCTGGGGCCAGACAGTGCGTCAACCGAGCGGAACTCGCTCTGGAACGCGCGGTAGAAACGTTGGACGAGGACTGTGATGTCGGGATTACATCGCGGTTTGCAGCCGGATCAGGTCCGCGCAGCGGCGTGATCGAGGTCAGCGCCTGACGAAGCTCGATCCGCCAAATGCGGGATAACATTGGGATTGCTCAGGACGATTGCGATATTTCATCGCTGCCCGGACGCTCCGCTGCCCGACCGTGGCGAGCCTTTATGCCAACCCTACCGAGATGACGCTGACACGAACGATTTCTGAGGAGCAGCGGGCGTCGTCCGACGCGCGCACCTGGCTCCTGCAAGCTATTATATTAGCAATAAACGATATATTAATGACTGAGATGCAGCTTTGACACAGGGAGGGAACACGTTCTCGTCGACGTTCCAACGCGTCCTGGAGCGCCGGAAACGCTATGCGGAGCAAACGCATGAGTGTCGGAGCAGCTCTCGAACAATTGCTGCGGTTGATTCATCGCCGAGCCATGAGATTAGCGGCGTTGCCGGAGGATGAAAGGGATTCGCACTACGATCTCATTCGCCTGTCATGTTGCGCGGCCGCCGAGCACATTGGGCAGAGTCCCGACAGGGCAGCCCTCACTGCAAACGATATGGTTGAGTTTGTTCGCGCGCTGGTCGGAATCATTGAGATGGGCGGTGGGCCAGACCACGGGCGAAGCACCGATCAGCGGCCACCGGTACGACATTTTGGTGGCCAAGAGAATGGCACCACGCGCATCTAACAAACGGGGACGAACGCCGTGGCGGCTCCGTGCGTTCCTTCTATGTCGAGCGCGCCACGAAGCATCTGCGCGCGATGTGCTGGTCCGCAACGCCGACCGCAAATCGACGCTCATGACCGACGAGTCGAACTTCTACACCTTCACTGGACAGGAGTTTGCCGACCACGCCACGGTCAAGCACACTGGCGGCGAATACGTTCGCTACGAAGCCGGCCGCATCGTCCACACCAACACAATTGAGAACGTGTTTTCAGTCTTCAAGCGCGGCATGGTTGGGGTCTATCAGCATTGCGGCGAGGCGCACTTGCACCGCTACCTTGCCGAGTTCGATTTCCGCTACAATCGCCACGCCAAGCTTGGCTTCACCGACCAGATGCGCGTTGACGCCATCATGGAAGGCATCGAAGGCAAGCGACTGACCTATCGAAGCGCTCACTAGAGCAAAGACCTTGCGCCAGAAGGCGCGCCGACTCCACAGAATGAGAAAGAAAGCGTAAGCGTTGTTTGGTCAAAGTTAAAAGGGGGGACCAAACATTATGCCTACTGACAGCGAACGCCGGATCGAAACAGCCTTAGATCAAATATCCGGGCAAATCGCGGCTCTTGCCGGCATCATATCGCAATTGCCAGACACGCAACGGCTAGACAGAGGACGAGCGAAAAGAGAAGCAAATAATTTCTTATCTTCGCCCAATGGGCGGCGTCACGCTGAGAAGCTAATTGACGATCTTCTTCCCGCATTTCCGAAAAAAGGCGACCAAGGTCAGGGATGACCGACTCTACCATTGGGGCGTTCCTTTCTTAGGAAAAAGCCCGCTCAATCAGCGGGCTTTTCTTCCTTTTTGACCGGCTTCTTACCGGGCTTTGCGCTGGCCTTGTTGGGGTCAGGCGGCGTCTTCACCAAGCGCTCCATGATGCGCCTCGTTTCATCCAGGTCTTTGTCGGTCTCAGCCATATGCCGGAATTCCCAAAAGAGCTAGTTTTCCGCCCAACGCGCGACGAAACCTACATCGCATTTGCTGCTGCCGTCGACGCTTGGTCGAAGGTCGAATGGCAAATGATGTTTCTGTTCAATTCCGTCAGCACTCCCACCGATCTTAACAAGTCTGGCTCGATCCTCCTGTCAATCATCGGGATTCAAGCGCAGTTGCGCGTCATAGAAGCAGCTGCGCGGTCTCACCTTCGCAAACACCCCGATCTTCTGAAAGACGTAGAACGCACAACCGAAAAAATCGGGAAGAAGGCGACGGTCAGGAACCGTATAATTCATGGGCGATGGAATGAAACGCATCACTTTATTGGCGAAGAATACCAGCATACTGAACTGCTCCGCACCTTCTCTGTCGAGCAGATTTTCGGTCCTAGCTACACAACGGAACAAGAGCGGAAGGCTTTGCTAGGAAAATTCCTTTTCGACAAAGCCGAACTCGACAAGGCAGCCGAGATGTTCGAGCATTTATCGAAAACCATATTTGAACTTCAGTTCAGGATCGTGAGCGCGTTCCTGCCAAGATTGGGTTAGCGAGCAGCTGCGCAGCAATCAGCTCGAAACGCGACTGAGAATCGTTAGCACCAACGCCAAGCCCAACCGCCTCGCGTATTTCGTTCGCAAACGCGGTTATGATTTCTTGATCTGTTGGCGGGTTTCCGCCTAGTGCCGGCCTGTCGCCTTCCGGCTTATGTGATTTGGTCGCTTTTGTCATGTATATAATTAGGAATATAATCCTAATTATATACTTGACATAGCAGGCGTCTTGACCGATAAAAGGTCAAGAGGGAAAAGCCATGACGAACCTTACCGATCCGATCTTCAACGACAACGACAAGGCGCGCGAGCATCTTGAAGCCATTCGTTGGGCCGATGGCGCCTATTGCCCGCATTGCGGTAACGCCGATCCGGCTTCGCTGCACCTGTTGAAGGGCAAGTCTCACCGTCCCGGCCTTTATCAGTGCAACGCTTGCCGCGAGCATTTCACCGTCACCGTTGGCACCGTCATGGAGCGGTCGAAAATCCCGTTGTGCAAATGGGTTCTGGGCTTCCATCTATATGCCGCCAGCAAGAAAGGTCTTTCGGCGCATCAGCTGCACCGTATGCTTGGCATCACCTACAAGACTGCCTGGTTCATGGCCCATCGCATCCGCGAAGCCATGAAGGAAGACGTTGCATCGTCAGGCCCGCTCGGCGGCGAAGGCAAGACCGTCGAAGCCGACGAAACCTACATCGGCAAGCGTGAGACGCCTCGCAAGCCGCGAAAGGGTGCGCCATACACCAAGAAAGGCAAGGGCGGCGGCGCCCAGAAGCGCATCGTCGTTGGCCTTGTCGAGCGCGGCGGCAAAGCCCGCATGTTCCACTTGAACGATGCCACGGCAGCGACCGTGCGCGACGTGCTGGTCCGCAACGTGTCTCGCGACACGACGCTCTACACCGACTCCTCGCGCCTCTACACCCGCACTGGCGAGGAGTACGCCGCGCATCGTACGACCAACCACGCTGCCGGAGAATACGCCCGCCGCGAAGGCGATGTCGTGGTTCACTCCAATACCATTGAAGGCGTTTTCTCGGTCTTCAAGCGCGGCATGGTCGGCGTCTATCAGCATTGCGGCGAAGCACACTTGCACCGCTACCTTGCCGAGTTCGATTTCCGCTACAATCGCCGCACCGCGCTTGGCGTTACCGACCGCGAGCGGTCAGACGATTTGATCCGGGGCACGTCAGGCAAGCGGCTGACCTATCAACAGACTGACGATGCCGCTAACGCCTAAGCAGAAAGCGGCTGCCTTTGTTCGTTGGCGAAAACGTCACCGACGCTCGGAAGATTGACTCTTCTTATCCTTTGGCTTCCCCTTCGTCTCGTGCTTGGACGGAGGGGTTTTCAGCGCGCGCCGTAAGGCTTCGTCTCGGCGCTTGGCGACTTCATCATCTGACAGTTTTTGTTTTTCCATGTGCCTAGGATACCATCATGGCGTTGTCTGAGGAACAGCGGGCGCACTTACTGAACACCACTCGCGATGCCGCTAACGCGCTCGTCGAGGATATGGAATATCTTGGGGAGGTCGTCGCCAAAAAAGACACCTCGCGCCGCGATATCAGGCATCTCAGCGCGATCCTGCGGCGACTAATCGTGGAAAGCGACATAGCTATCGTTGCATCGCCAAGGATGGGCAAGATCACTTTAACCGCACCAGATAATCGACCGCACTACCGCGTCGAGGAAAAGGTTCCATTCTTGCTCTTTCTAAGCGGCGGGGCGGCCATTTTTGATGGTCGAATTGACCGGATAAGCGCCTTTGATTTGCAAAAACCTCATTGGATTTCTCCAGACGATTTTGCCAAACAATTGCAGAAGAAACTCCCCAGCGATGATGATGTTACGCAAACTCAGCTTAACCTTGATCAATTCGCCCAGCAGAGAGTGATTTGCTATCGTGGTCAGTGGGTCACTCGGCAGCAGGTGATCAAGTATATGGCGAACATTTCGTCAGGCGTTCACTCTGGCGCCCCGACTGACAAGGTGGACCAAACTTTAGCGAACATGCGAAGTTCAACCGGGGTTTCTTTAGAGGACGGCAAGGGTCTACATTTGGACCTATTCCGGCATGGTATCGACAGAGACGAACTTGCGATAAGCCATACACAAGAATCGATTGACTTGGTCCTTGTGGAGACGTTGGCGGCCGCAACTTGGCTTACAAGGTCGCCGCGCCTCGATGAACTGGTTGCAATGATCCGGTCAGAGCTAGGCTTGCCAGTAAAGGCTCCTGGCATGCAAAAAGAATAGCAGCGACGAGCGCGACAGGATCGTCGTCGCCGTCGATCTTCCATTCCTCGAACGCCGCTAAGCCCGCACGCAAGACGGGTGGCGTGATTTCAAATTTCAAATCCGTCATAGGAACTTTTCCTAGGTTCCGTGACGCGCCGGCCTGTCGCTGGAATCAGTACCAGCAGGAAACGGCTATGTCACGTATATAATTAGGAATATAATCCTTCCGTAGCGGCGACCCCTTCAAGAACGGAGATCGCCAAATGGCCAGGAGCAAACCATCCAAACAGCTTTCCGAGGCGGAAATCGAGCGCTTCCTAGCGGCGGCCGAGGCGCTTCACTTGAGCATCGTGAAGCCATTTATATCGCCGCAGTGCAATCATTACCGCTCAATGCAAGACCTTCATGAGGCGCTGTTGAAGGCCGTGCGGGAAGTGACGGGAAAGGAGGTCGAGTTCATCCAGTGGAATACCACGGGGCCGGTGCGGCCGAGTGACCCTTATGAGATCAACCCGCTACAGCGTGGCCTATAGCGATGCCCAGGCCGATCGCGAAGCCTTGCGGACGCGTCGAAGCCCTATCTATCTACATCGTTTCAAACAAGCCCCGACGTTTGGATCAGGTGGGCAACTCGCATACCGAGGCGAATGGTGAATTCGCCTTGATTGGCGGCGAAGTCCCAGCCGAAAATTGCCGCCCAGCCAAAAAGCACAATGGAGAAGCGCATGCTCCAATTCTAAATTGGGCGCATTGAACAAACGTTAAGGTGTGGCTTGGCTGGTGTGCGCTCGGCCCGCAGACTGTGAGCGGCTTTGACGACGGCAGGGGCATCCCATACGACGATCGCGAACTGGACAACAGCGACGATGAGGACGACGGCACCGAGGAGCCGACGCTAGGCGCACCGAACCGTCACCACAATCAAACGCATTGGGCGGACGGCGCGCGTGGCGACCATGAACGGGAGGTATGCACCGACCGCGAAATGGACCATGCCGAGTGCGATTTTCCCGGCTTTATCGAGGGCGGGCAGGGGATCTGAAATCCCCAGTTTTATCAAAGTCTAACGACCGGGAAAGCGAACTGGAAAGGACACTTAGTAACAGTTGATTCAACCATTGCTGGTATTATTCCATGTATGGTGGCGGCTCCGACAGTGCGGCGGGGGCTGGGTTGCCGGAGCCGCCTGCGCAGTCCGGTTGGGGTTTGACCGCGCTGTTCCAAAATAGGACAGCGCGGTCAACGATTCATTAAGATGCTCCCCAGCACCTCCGCTGATTGCCCGGCGGCTTCGGCTTCCGGGCCTTTTTACTGCTCAGGCGAACTCCGCTGGTGTGTCAGGATCGTTCGACCAGATGGTCTTGCCATCCTTGTCGATCGCCAAGAACAGGAAGCGGCGCGACTCAAAAATCTCTTGAGCTTTGTTTTTTGCTTCCTCGCGGTCCTCAGTTTCCAAAAAGCAATAGGTCCACTCGTCTTCGCTGTTCGAGGCCCAAACCTGATAGACGGCCATTACCATCCCCTTTTTGGCCCAACCGCTTAATGGCCGGGCTGTGTCTTTTTAATCGACCCTGTAAGCAAAATTATTGCAGGCTTCGAATCCTCTGCACCAACCGGAACTTTAGGCCTTCCTCCGGGCTGTATGTGACATCATCCACCGCGTAGATCGCGATGTAGCCCTTGCGTTCGAAGCCAATTAGGTTTCCAGCAGCATCAACGATCGGTTTGTCGTCGGTGAGGATCACCCGCTCGGTTTGTTGAACTGCTTGGACCAATTCCAAAATTTGCGAAGAGTTAGCGTAGCCTTGCCTCTGAAAGCGGTCGTGGTGGACGAGACCTTTGACCCAATACTTGTGGACGCATGGGAGGCTCTCTCCGTCGACATTGGCGAACCACGATCCTCGATGGCCCTTAGCTTTTGCTGGCGTCATGCAAGTGTTCTCCCTCCTAGTTGACTGTCTCGGCTACCTTGGCGGCTACCCACGTCACGTTTTTTCAGGGTAGCCTACGGCAATGGTAGATTTCAAATAAGTAAGCAATTTCAAACTGGTGCGGACGACGGGAATCGAACCCGTACGATCAGAGATCGAGGGATTTTAAGTCCCTTGCGTCTACCAATTCCGCCACGTCCGCAGGCCAGCCCTTTTCAGATGCCAGACACAGGCCGTCAAGTCGTGTTCTCGCGTTCTCGAACGCGCAACCCAGAGGAGGGGGGCGTGGCGATACTGGCGCGATCGCGGAATTATCAACGGCGCAGGCATTGCTAAACATCCTCGCGGTGGATTTGATCCGCCAAGGCCGGCGCCTCTCAGGCCACCCCATTCCCCCGCCCCCTGCGGGCGTCGGCCGCCTCACATCCGGCAGGATTGATCCGCGCGCCATCTGTCCAGCAGTGGCGCTGTCAAAGCAATTCCAGGAAAGCTGTGCAGGCGGCTTTCCCTTCGGAATGGCGGGGAAGAGCCACGCTCAGAACTTGTAGCTCAGATTGACGCCGACGGTGTTCAGCTTCACGTCCTGATCGCGGTCGGTGAAGCCGTTCGACCCGTCATAGTGCTCGGAGCCGAAATCGTAGTAACGATACTGCGCGCCGACGACGAACTTGTCCGTCAGCGCGTAGTCGACGCCGGCGCCCACGGTCCAGCCGACATTCGTACGTGTGTTGGAGAATGCCGGGCCCGCGGCTTGCGAGGTTTCGACGCCGGCGAAGGCGACGCCGCCTATGCCGTAGACCAGCACGCGGTTCATGGCATAGCCGGCCTTGGCATTCATCGATCCGAACCACTTGATGTCTGTGCCGAACACGTTCCCCGGTTCGGGTTCGGCCGTGCCGTCGATCGAGGAATAGTTGAGTTCGGCCTCGGCGCCGAGCACCGCCTGGTCGAACTGCCACAGACCGGCGACATGACCGCCGACGAAACCGCCGTCGAGATCGGGCGAGACCGAAAACGGCCCGCCGCCTGTCCCGGTGATATCCGATTGCCCCCAGCCATAGCCGGCCTGCAGGCCGGCATAGTAGCCGGTCCAGTCAAAGCCGGGCGCGGTCATTGGCAAACCGGCACCAACGTCCGCGGCCGAGGCCGGCCCGGACAGCAGGGCAAGAAAACCGGCACTGGCGAGCGTTAATCGACGCATCGAGCACCCCGAAATGGCGGTTTCGAAAGACTCCTGGCGCACAACCTAACCTTATTCGCCGCGAAACGGAATTGGCTTCAGGCAACAGCGGTTTACGTTGGCGGGTCGCGCGCCCTGTCCTCCAAATCGCGCTGCTTCTCCAGCGGCGATGCCAGCCGGTTGAAGGCGTATTCCGCGAGCACCGAGCCGGCGATGAAAATCAGTATCGGCGCCAGCCATATCCAGAACGAATGCAAAGCGAAGAAGGCCAGGCCGGCGAGGCAGGCCGACACCGCGAAGATCGCGAACCTGATCGTCTGTGCCATCGACAAGGCTCGTCACCGGCTATTTGGCGTCGATGAAATCCAATACAGCCTGGCTGTATTGGTCCGGCGCCTGCAGCATGGCGAAATGGCTGGCGTTGGGCAGGATGATCAGCTTCGCGCCCGGGATGGCGGAGGCCATGTACTCGGTGTGTTCGCGCTTGATCGCCTCGTCATGGTCGCCGGCGACGATCGCCGTCGGGGTTGTTATCTTGCCGAGCTGTTCCTTCGTCCAGGCCGGCTGCGATTCCCACATATGGCTGATCTGCGCGACAAAGGCATCATACTGGGCCGGGGTCTTCGACAGCTTCTTGTAGTCACGGCCTGAGCGGTCGATGTAGGCGGCGAAGGTCTTGTTAGTCATGACGCCCGGGTCGACGCCATCCGTGGTGACGTTGGCGGCCTGTGCAAACAGCCGCGTCAGACGTTCGGGATGATGAAGCGCGATGTCGATGCCAATGATGCCGCCATCGCTCCAGCCGACAAGGGCGGTCTTGTCGATCTTGAGGTAATCCAGCAGCGCCAGATAGTCCGAGGCCATAAGGTCGTAGCCGTAAGGCTCGTCCGTGCGGGTCGAGCGGCCGTGGCCGCGGCTGTCGGCGACGATCACCTTGTGGGTCTTGGAAAGTGTCGCCACCTGGTTCGCCCAGACGTCCGCATGGCCGAGGCCGCCATGGATGAGCAGCACCGGATCACCCGTCCCGAAAACGGCGTAGTACATCTGGATGCCGTTGACCGGCGCATAACCGCTCTGCTCGGCCTTGGGCATGGCCGCTGGCTCCGGCAACGTCTGCCAGCGCTCCTCTGCAACGGCAAAAGACGTCGATACAATGAACAGGATGATGGTGGCGAACGCTTTCCAGTAACGGGTCATGGCTCCCTCGTATGGTTCGGGTTCGACAGTCAGCATCGCCTTTTGGCTGGAATAGTCAACGCGCGGCTTTCCGGCGGATGGCGGGCAAACGGCTCTGGCTCCGCGCTCCGAGATTTGCCAGACTGGCCGCAGCAAAGGAACCTCCCCATGACGCATGCCAAACCCGCCAGCCCCACAAAGCCCAAGCCTTGGACCGAGATGGCGAGGCATCTGGTCGATGTCGCCATGGGCAGGAAACCCGCCGACCTCGTCGTCCGCAACGGGCGCTGGGTGAACGTGCATTCCGGCGAGATCATCGCCGGCACCGATGTCGCCATTGCCGGCGGCCGTTTCGCCTATTGCGGGCCGAACGCCAGCCATGCCATCGGCCAGGGCACCAAGGTGGTCGATGCCGGCGGGCGCTATCTGGTGCCTGGCCTGTGCGACGCGCACATGCATGTCGAGAGCGGCATGGTGACGGTGACCGAATTTTGCCGCGCCGTCATCCCGCACGGCACCACGTCGATGTTCATCGATCCGCATGAGATCGCCAATGTGCTGGGCCTGCCTGGCGTGCGGCTGATGCATGACGAGGCGGTGGCCATGCCCATCAACGTGCATGTGCAGATGCCGTCCTGCGTGCCCTCCGCACCCGGGCTCGAACATGCCGGCGCCGAGTTGACGGTCGCCGATGTGACGGAGGCGATGACCTGGGAAAACATCATCGGGCTCGGCGAAGTGATGAATTTTCCCGGCGTCGCCGCCAACGATCCGGTCATGTCGGGTGAGATCGCCGCGACGGTTCATGCGGGCAAGACGGTTGGCGGCCACTATGCCTCGCGCGATCTTGGCCTGCCCTTCCACGGCTATGTCGCCGGCGGACCCGAGGACGATCATGAAGGCACGCGCGCCGAGGACGCCATCGCCCGCGTGCGCCAGGGCATGAAGGCGATGCTGCGGTTAGGCTCGGCCTGGTATGACGTTGCCTCCCAAATCAAGGCGGTGACGGAAGGCGGCATCGATCCGCGTAACTTCATCCTGTGCACCGACGACAGCCATTCCGGCACGCTTGTCCACGAAGGGCACATGGACCGGGTGGTGCGCCATGCGATCCAACAGGGGCTGAAGCCGATGACGGCGATCCAGATGGCGACGATCAACACCGCCCAGCATTTCAGGCTGGAGCGCGAGATCGGTTCGATCGCGCCGGGCCGGTTGGGCGATCTGCTGATTGTGTCCGATCTCGCCGCAATGACCATCGACGAGGTCTATGCGCGCGGCGTGAGACTGGCCAAGGGCGGCAAGCTCGATATCGACATTCCGGCCTATGATTACCCGAAGACCGCGAAGAACACCGTCAAGCTCGGCAAGAAGCTGAAGGCAACCGATTTCGACATCGTGGCCCCCAAGGGCGCCAACGAAGTGCGGGTGCGGGTGATCGGCGTTATCGAGAACCAGGCACCGACGCGCGCGCTGGAGGCCGACCTTGCCGTCGAGGACGGGCTGGTCGCCATGGATCGCCGCAACGACATCTGCCAGATCGCGCTGGTCGAGCGTCACCGGGGTACCGGCGGCGTCACCAACGCCTTTGTTTCCGGCTTCGGCTATATGGCCGATTGCGCCATGGCCTCCAGCGTGGCGCATGACGCCCACCACATCATCTGCGTCGGCACCAACAAGCAGGACATGGCGCTGGCGGTCAACCGACTGGGCGAAGTCGGCGGCGGCGTCGTGCTGTTCTCCAAGGGCAAGGAGCTGGCGCTGGTCGAAATGCCGATCGCCGGGCTGATGTCTGACGAGCGCGCCGAGATCGTCGCCGCCAAGGCGGAGAAACTGACCGAGGCGATGCGCAAGATGGGCTGTTCGCTGAACAACGCCTACATGCAGCACTCGCTGCTGGCGCTGGTGGTCATTCCGGAGCTCAGGATTTCCGACGTTGGGCTGATCGACGTGACGAGCTTCCAGAAGGTCGATCTGTTCGTCTGAGGTCAGCCGCCGGCGCTTCGCTCTCAGCCGCCGGTGGCGATGGTCAGCACCTTGAACGGCGTCGTGATGACGACCTCGGCGACCGAGCCGACAGCTTTGCCAAGGCCTTGGCCGAGATCGTCGAGTTGAGCCTCGTCTGAAGCCAGGCCGGCCGGCGCCCGCAGGCGGTCGCCAAGCAATTGCACCAGGAAGGGGTTGTCGGCGAATTTGGCGTGGTTCAGTTGGTCGCCGCCCTTGGTTTTGGTCAGATCGACGACCGCCACACCATAGTTGGCAAGATCCGCCGCATTGCCGTAGTCGCCGACGCGCGGCTTGTCGCCAGAAATGAACGACGAGAGCTTCAGTGCCCGATCGTCGCCCGAAAGCAGGATGGCGAAAGGCTTGGTCGGTTTGCCGTAGCGGATCATCTGCTTCTTGAACACATCGACATCGATGTCCGGCGAGGCCAGGATCACATAGCCGAGCTTGCCGCCAAGATCGCGGTCGCCTGTGATGGCGAGCTGGCGCAGCGCTTCCATGGTCAACCAGGTTCCCATCGAGTGGGCGATGATGTCGATGCTCTTGACGCGGGTCTTGGCCAGCATCCGCAGCGTCGCCTCGAGGTCGTCGCGCGCGGCATTGGCGCTGTCCTTGTCGTAGAGATAGCCGGTCGTCTTGGCGCTTGAGGCCCATGAGAACAGCACCGGTGTGCCGGGATATTTCGTATCGTGGGCGATCTGCGTCAGGCGGTAGATGCCGTCGTCGAAACCATTGTTGAAGCCGTGCACGAAGACCAGCGCGCGGTCGCCGCGCATGGCGATGTCGGTCCCAAGCGCCTTGGCGAATTGCGGTGCATCCTTGTAGTAGATCACGTCCTTCGCGGTGAAGTCCTTGGCCGGATTGCTGTTTGCGGACCCCTTGGCGCGCTCGATGGCGCCGACCTTGTGGCTCTTAGGAACTGTGACATCGACCCGGGCGTAGCTGGTGGTGAGCGAGCGATCACCATCGAACACCTGCCGCGGCTCCTTGGTCGCCTTCTGCCGGGTCGTGGCGACGAAGATCTCATGCGTGGCCGCGATGTCGGATGCGGGCACCGCGACAGTCGTCCTGTTGAGCAGGTCATGCGTGTTCTGGCCGGCACAGCCGGCAACGGTGAGCGCAAACGCGGCGGCGACGACATTCTTGAAGCGAAAGCTCACGCGCCGGCTCCCGTAGGGGACGTCAAACGCCTGACGTCGCTCCTATCCCGATAAAGCCAGAGACCGGCGCGGTCCAGTTCAAAGTGGGCCGATATGTCTCAACGATGGTGAAGCGGATACGGCGAAACCCGCGGCGCCGCATCTATTGGCCGAGCAGGCTGATGCGGTCGGTCACGTCTCGATCGCTGGCAAAGCCGTCATCCTCGCGCAGCCGCTGGCCGATCATCTTCACCAAAGCGGGATTGTCGGCGAATTTCGTATGATTGAAACTGTCGCTGCCCTTGACCTTGGAGAGATCGACGACCGTAACACCGTAGGAGGCAAGATCGGCGGCATCCTTGTAGTCGCCGACGCGCGGCCGCGCACCGGCGATCAGGCCGGAGAGCCGGAGCGCACGATCATCGTCCGACAACAGCAGGATGAACGGCTTGTTGGGCTTGCCATAGCGTCGCATCTGACTCTTGAACACATCGACGTCGATGTCTGGCGAGGCGAGCACCACGTCGCCGAGCTTGCCGCCGAGATCGCGGTCGCCGGTGATGGCGAGCTGGCGCAGCGTCTCCATCGTCACCCAGGTTCCCATCGAGTGGGCGACGATGTCGATGCGCCGCGCGCCGGTCTGTGCCAGCATCCGCAACGTCACTTCAAGCTGGTCGCGCGCGGCACTGGCGCTTTCCTTGTCATAGACATAGTCCGTCGTCTTGGCGCCAGAGGCCCAGGAGAACAGCACCGGCGTGCCGGGATAACCGGAATCGTGAACGATCTGGGTCAAGCGGTAGACGGCGTCGTCAAAGCCGGTGTTGTAGCCGTGGACGAAGACCATGACGCGGTCGCCGCGCGCCGCGATATCGGTGCTCAGCGCGCTGGCGAATTTCGGCTGCGTGTCGTAGCCGACGACCTCGGAAGCCATGAAATACTTCGTCGGGTCGTTCGATTTGCCGCGTGAGCGCCGCTCGATCTGGCCGGTTGTGTGGGTGCCCGGAACGGTGACATTGACGCGCGCGTAGTTCAGCGTCGCCGAGCGTTCACCGTCGAAAACCTTGTTGGGGTCGTCGGAAGGCTTGCGCGTCGTGGCAATGAAGATCGAGTGGTTGCCGGCGATTTCCGTCACCGGCACGGACATGACCGCGCTGCCGAGCAGTTCCTCGGTTTTGCGGCCGCCGCCACAGCCTGCCACCAGCAAGGCAAGTGCAAGAATGCAAATAGTCTTCAAATGCACGTCAAAATTCCACTCGAGCCCAAAAGGGCCTTCCACTCTCCGCGACATCTCCCCAGCAGGCGAAGTGCGGCGGAAGTAAGTCGTCTCCCGCCGAAATGTCGTTGGCGTCCGGCAGCGGCCATCGCACTGTTGCGCGAAAGCCAAAATGTCGGCGAGAGCGGCCACAACAGGAGAAGGTCAGCGCTCTGGGTCTGCGCCGGAGATGCCGCACAATGCCCGTGAAGGTGCGGACACCTCGATCCGGCCGGCATGAACAAACGCTTCCAAGCGCCTGCAAGCATGGCGGGAATGCCCGTTGCAGGCGTAAGCCCAACCTGGCAATGGTCTTGCGGGGCCGGATGTGCGATAGCCTTCCGTCTAACGCGCCTGCGGGCGGACCGGGATGATCTTGCCATGACCAGTTTTGCCTCGCGCGTCGCCATCGCTGCCTCCGCGATCCGCCAGATCTTTCCGGAGACGCCGCTGCAGGAAAACGACTATCTGTCAAAGAAAACCGGCGCCCGGATTTTGTTGAAGCGCGAGGACCTGAGCCCGGTGCGCTCCTACAAGATCCGCGGCGCCTTCAACTTCTTCCGCAAGGCGCTTGCCGCCGGCAATCAGGCCGAAATGTTCGTCTGCGCGTCCGCCGGCAACCATGCACAGGGTTTCGCGTTCGTCTGCCGACATTTCGGCAGAAAGGGCGTGGTCTTCATGCCGGTGACGACGCCGCAGCAGAAGATCGACAAGACCCGGCTTTTCGGCGGCGATTTCGTGGAAATCAGGCTGGTCGGCGACTTTTTCGACGACTGCTATCGCGCCGCCTTCGAATTCACCGAAAGCTCCGGTGCGCACATGGTGCCGCCTTTCGACCACAAGGACATCATCGAGGGGCAGGCCACGGTCGCCTATGAAATCGCCGACCAGATGCCAGGCGCACGCATGCCCGACATCGTCATGCTGCCGGTCGGCGGTGGCGGGCTCGCCGCCGGCGTCACCCACTATTTCGCCGATCAGGGCCGGGAAGCCCGTTTCGTCTTCTGCGAGCCGGCTGGGGCGCCGAGCCTGCATGACAGTCTTGCGGCGGGAAAACGGCTGAAGCTCGCCAAGGTCGACAACTTCGTCGATGGCGCGGCGGTGGCCGAAATTGGCCGCGAACCCTTGCGGTACCTCAAGGAATTCGCCGCCGGTACGGTGCGGCTAATCCCGGAAAACCGGCTCTGCGCGACCATGATCGAGATGCTCAACGTCGAAGGCGTCGTGCTCGAGCCAGCGGGTGCTTTGGCCATCGATGCGTTGAAGGATTTTGCCAGGAAGGAGATCCGGGGCAAGACCATCGTCGCCGTGGTATCGGGCGGCAATTTCGATTTCGAGCGGCTGCCTGACGTCAAGGAACGGGCGCTGCGCTTCGAAGGCCTGAAGAAATACTTCATCATCCGCTTCCCGCAGCGGCCGGGCGCCTTGCGCGACTTCCTTGAGATGCTGGGTCCCGACGATGACATCGCGCGCTTTGAATATCTGAAGAAGTCGGCGCGCAATTTCGGTTCGGTGCTGATCGGCATCGAAACCAAGGACCGCCGCAATTTCGACCTGCTGAAGGCGAACTTCGAGGCCGAAGGTGTTCAGTATCAGGACATCACGGACAACGAGACATTGGCGGGGTTCATCATATGAGCGGGAAGGTCTTCATCGCCCTTTTTTCGGGCATCAATGTCGGCGGCAATCGCATCGTCAAGATGGCGGAACTGCGTTCGTTCTTCGAGGATCTCGGCTTTTCCGACGTCGCCACCTATGTGCAGAGCGGCAATGCCGTGTTCCGGGCTGACAAGGACGATGCCGCCACGCTGACGAAACAGATCGAAGCAGCCTTCGAGAAGAAATGGGGTTTTCATTCGCGCATCATGGTGCGCGACGCGGATTGGTTCGAGCGGCTGGTCGCGCAAAATCCCTATCCGGAAGTTGCCGGCGAGCCAACCAAGCTCCACGCCTATGCGCTGGAGCGCGAACCGACTGAAGAGGAAGCGGCCCGGCTTTTGGAGAAATGCACAGGGCCGGAAAAATTCGAGATCAAGGGCGACGTGCTTTACCTGCATGCCCCCGATGGACTTGGAAAGTCTGTGTTCGCCGGCCTGATCGGGCGCACGCTGAAAGTACCAGGCACCGCGCGCAATTGGCGTTCGGTGCAGGCATTGTTGGAGATGGCCGGTAAAGCCGGCAGCGGCGGCTGACTTCGGATATTTTTACGCTGCCGGAGCCTGCTTCCAGTCGAACACCAGCTCTTCGCGGAAAGCGAAGCGCTTGATGTGATCGGCGACGACGCTTTCCAGGCGCTCGAGCGATCCCGCTTCGTCGGTCGACACGATGATGTGCAGCGCGCTCGCATCGGCATCCATCACTGTGCGGCCAAGCGACAGTTCGATCGTGCCATGATGCGGATCGAACTCGACCGGGAATTTGTGCGCCCAGTGCTTGCACAATTGCTGCAGGTAGCGGCTGGCATGTTCGGTGGCGACGTCGGCACGGCTGGACGGCATGACCGGATTCTCCTCGGGCGGGCGCCCGGTTGCATGACAATGCGCCGGCGCCGGGGCCGGCGCGACTTCAGGCAGATAGGCGCCGGCTCGCCGAAAGGCAAAGGCCGGCGATATCCGCGCCCGGCAAGGGGCTATAGCCTTACCAGCTTCCGGTGTTCGCCATCGACGCCCAGGGTTCGGCCTTGGCCTTGGCAGGGCCTTTCTGCAAAAGCTCGATGGAGATGCCGTCCGGAGACCTGATGAAGGCCATGTTGCCGTCGCGCGGCGGCCGGTTGATGGTGACGCCCTTGTCCATCAGGTTCTGGCAGGTCGCATAGATATCGTCGACCTCATAGGCGAGGTGGCCGAAATTACGCCCGCCCTTGTAGTCTTCGGGATCCCAATTGTAGGTGAGTTCGACCAGCGGCGCCTTCTCGTTGATGCCGCTTTGCTCGTCCTCCGGCGCGGCGAGGAAGATCAACGTGAAGCGACCTTGCTCGTTTTCGTAGCGGCGGACTTCCTTCAGGCCGAGCTTGTTGCAGTAGAAATCGAGCGAGGCATCGACATCGGCGATGCGGACCATGGTGTGCAGATAGCGCATGTGTTTTCCTCGATTTGTTGGATTGCGGCGCAACATAGGGTCGGCCCGGTCAAAGGGCAATCGCCCGGCGGCCGGCAATGCCGGCAAAGAACAAATCCGGTATTCCCGCAATGAACCGTGAAAAAAGGCACGGCAGGTCTTGCACACACCGGAAGCCGCAGTGTTAATCTGGTATCAAGAATCAGTTGCAGTGTTCTTGAACAAAGGGGGCATTCTTATGGGGGAAAAGGCCTCTTTGACGGGGCGGGCCGGAACCCTTGGCGACGCTGTGAAGCGCGACGAAGGCGGCGAGGCCGCCGACCTGACCGAAATTGCCGGCGCCATCAAATGGTTCGATGTGGCCAAGGGCTACGGGTTCATCCTTCCGGATGATGGTGTTTCGGGCGATATCCTCCTCCATGTGACATGTCTTCGACGGGACGGTTTCCAGACAGCTCTGGAAGGCGCGCGCGTGGTCTGTCTCGTCAAACAAGGCGAGCGCGGACTGCAGGCCTTCCGTGTGCTTTCCATGGACATCACCACTGCCGTCCACCCCGCCGAAATGCAGGAACAGCGCACCCATGTTTCGGTGACGCCGGAGAGTGGGCTCGAACGCGCGCTGGTCAAGTGGTTCAACCGCACAAAGGGCTTCGGCTTCCTGACGCGCGGCGAGGGAACCGAGGACATTTTCGTCCATATGGAGACCTTGCGCCGCTACGGCATCACCGAGCTTCGGCCGGGGCAGGTGGTGCTTGTGCGTTTCGGACGTGGTGACAAAGGCCTTATGGCCGCCGAAATTCACCCCGATATGGGCACCTTGCCGGTTTCGCACTAGGGCGACCCCGGCCGAGGATTTCGCATGACATGACTCACATGAACAGGCTGACGGCGGGCGTGATGTGCGCCGTTGCCGCCGTCATCATCGCCGCGGGCGCCTTCTTCTATTTCCAGGCACCCAGCGCGGCCAATGGCCGAGCGATGATCCTTCCCGTCGATCCGGCGCCGCTGATCGCGGTGACGAAAAATGGGGAACGCTCCTTCTCTATCGAAGTCGCCGATACCGATGCCGAGCGGGAAGCCGGCCTGATGTTTCGCGAGGACATGGCCGCCAATCATGGCATGCTGTTCGTCTTCGACGAGACACGCGACGTCAATTTCTGGATGAAGAACACGCCGATGCCCCTTGACCTGATCTTTGTCGGCCAGGACGGCAGGATCCGTGCGATCAAGCAGGGCGAGCCGCAATCCGAGGCGATCGTGTCGCCGGGTGAGCCGGTCCGCTTCGTGCTCGAGCTCAAGGCCGGCACCGCAGCCCGCGACGGCATCAGGGATGGCGATCTGCTGCGTCATCCCGTGATCGGCACCGCACCGGGGCCCCGCATGCCGCCGGCGAACAAGGGCGATTCTCCGAACGTCGATTCCGATTGAACGCGAGGGGATCGCTTCCCATGCAGTTTTTCTCCCATGATGGATTCGATCTCGCCTTCCTCGACCGCGAGCCGGCATCGGGCGAAGGCGATCCGGTGCTCATGATCCACGGCTTCGCCTCGAGCCACTACGTCAACTGGGTGTCGCCGGGCTGGTTCAAGACGCTCAACGACGCCAGCTATCGCGCCATCGGCTTCGACAATCGCGGCCATGGCTCGTCATCCAAGAGCTATGACGAGGCCGATTATACACCAGCGAAAATGGCTTCGGATGCCGCCGCCCTGCTTGACCATCTCGGTATCGAACGGGCCCATGTCATGGGCTATTCGATGGGCGCGCGGGTCGCGGCGTTCATGGCACTGTCCGATCCCGACAAGGTGGCGACGCTGGTCTTTGGCGGCTTGGGCATCGGTATGATCGACGGGGTTGGCGATTGGGATCCGATCGCGGAGGCCCTTCTTGCCGACGATCCGGCCGCAACCACCCATCCGCGCGGCCGCTCGTTCCGCGCCTTCGCTGACCAGACCCGCAGCGATCGCCGGGCGCTTGCCGCCTGCATCGCCACGTCACGCGAATTGCTGAGCGGGCAGGATATTGCCCGCATCGCCCAGCCGACGCTGATCGCGGTCGGCACCACCGACGACATTGGCGGCTCGCCCGACGAGCTTGCCGCCCTGATGCCGAACGCCAGGGCTTTTCACATCGAGGGCCGCGACCACATGCTGGCGGTTGGCGACAAGACCTTCAAGCAGCGCGTGCTGGAGTTCTACGCCGAACATCCGCTTTGATCCTGCGCAGGCATGCTTGGGGTCAGTCCGGCGCTCTCGCTTCTTGAACCGATTTCGCCAGCACACACAACAGTTCGAACATCATCGTTGCACCCGCCAACGCCGTCATACCGCCAAGATCGAAGGGTGGCGCCACCTCAACGACATCGGCGCCGACGATGTTCAATCCGTCGAGCAGGCGCACCATTTCCTGCGCCTCGCGGGTGGTGAAGCCGCCGAGCTCGGGCGTGCCGGTGCCCGGTGCCATCGACGGATCGATGCAATCGATGTCGAAGGTCACATAGGTCGGTCCGCTTCCGGCGATGGCGTGCGCTTCTTCCATGACGCTGGCCGCGCCGCGCCGGACGAACTCTTCCATGTAGATGATGCGGATGCCCTGGGCGACCGCCCAATCATGCTCGCCGGGTTCATAGATCGAGCCGCGAATGCCGATCTGCACGACCCGTTTGGGATCGAGCAGGCCCTCTTCGATCGCGCGTCGGAACGGCGTGCCATGCGTGTAGGGGTTGTCGCCGAAATAGCGGTCATTGGTGTCGGAATGCGCGTCGAAATGGATCATGCCGACCGGCCGGTTCCTGGCAACGGCACGCAACACCGGCAGCGTCGTCAGATGATCGCCGCCTGCCGCCAGCGGAATGGCGCCCGCCGCCACGATTGCCGCGATGCCCTCCTCGATGCGCTTCAACCCATCCAGCAGGTTGATCGGATTGACCGAGAGATCGCCGACATCGGCGACATTGGCGATGCTGAACGGCTCGATGCCGGAGACATGGTGGGCGCGCCGCATCAGGCTCGATTGGTTGCGGATCTCGCGCGGGCCATGCCGCGCGCCGGCGCGGTTGGTCGTGCCGCCGTCCCACGGTATGCCGACCAGCGCGATGTCGAGCCCCTCGGCGGTTGTCACCGCTGGCAGCCGCATGAAGGTCGAGAGCCCAGCAAAGCGGGGAACGGCCGAGGCATCGACCGGCTGGAAGAAATTGCTGCTCATGATGTCGGCACCTCAGAAGAATTCATGTTGGACGATACCCTCGGAAGGCGTTTTTCGCAGCCCGCTTCGATACTGTGCCCCCGCAGCAAGGTCGATACAGGGCCACATGCAAGCGCTATGATATCTTCCGACAAAAATCATGTGGAGCTTTCCAGGGCCTCCAGCGACCGCGCCATGTTCAGCCTGGCTTGAGGCTCGAAACGCCGGCGAAATTCTTCGGTGTGGAAAATGTGCGGGCGGGCAAGGAAAGCCTTCAGCACGGCGGCACGTCCGGCGCGCCACATCGGCTCCTCCACCCAGTCATATTCGCGGCGGACCGCGCGTTCATAAGCGTCGAACGCGGCCGGCGCGGCACCCAGGATCGAGAGGTCCACGTCGAGGAAAAGACCGGCGTCGCGCATTGCCGCTGCATCTTCGAAGCGGGGCAAATGATGCGTGGCTGTGGCGAGGATCATCGCGCTGATGCGGGCCAGGCGCCCGGCATCGCCGCGGCCCGCGAGCCTTGTCTCGGCAAGGACGGCACTTTGCGCCTCATTGTCCTTGGCCTTGCTGTCGTAGATGGCGTCGTGGAACCAGATCGCCGCTTCGACGGCTTCCGGGTCGCCTAGCAGCCCCCGGTAGTCGCCGGCCAGCGCAAGCATCGCCTCGATATGGGTAAGATTGTGGTAGTGGCGATCCCCGGCCCGGTAGAGCGCTGAAAGCTCGGTTTTCAGGGCTTCGTCGATCAGGGGTTCGTTTTCCATCGCGGCTTGAATTCCTGCCAACCAAATCCATTTGACAAAGCACTAAGGAAAATTGAGTTCAACCGTGCTATGATCTGGCTTATATGTGCGGCCGCACAACAGGCAAGCCCGCAGGACGCAGGACAAGACGTCGATGAACAGCATCAGCATTTCCCGCCACGGCGCATTGCAGCCGGTCGATCCGATCTGGCGCTCCATCCGTGACGAAGCCATGGAAGCGGTCAACCGCGATCCGTTGCTGGCCGCGTTCCTCTATTCGACGATCCTCAACCAGGAGAGTCTGGAGGAAGCGGTCATTCATAGGATCGCGGAGCGGCTTGCCCATCAGGATATCGGTTCCGATCTCATCCGCCAGACCTTCAAGTCGATGCTGGCCGATGACAAGGACTGGCCGACGACGGTGCGCGTCGACATCCAGGCCTATTATGACCGCGACCCGGCCTGCGACCGGTTCATCATGCCGGTGCTCTATTTCAAAGGCTTTCACGCCATCCAGACCCATCGGCTGGCGCACTGGCTGTGGAACCAGGGCCGCAAGGATTTCGCTCTCTACCTTCAAAGCCGCTCATCGTCGGTCTTCCAGACCGATATCAACCCGGCGGCGCGCATCGGCAAGGGCATCTTCATCGATCACGCCACCGGTCTTGTCGTCGGCGAGACCGCGGTCATCGAGGACGACGTGTCGATCCTGCACGGCGTGACGCTGGGCGGTACCGGCAAGGCCGGCGGCGACCGTCATCCCAAGATTCGCCGTGGCGTGCTGATCGGCGCCGGAGCCAAGATTCTCGGCAATATCGAAGTCGGCCATTGCTCCAAGATCGCCGCCGGATCGGTGGTGCTGTCGCCCGTGCCGCACAACAAGACGGTCGCCGGCGTGCCGGCCCGCGTCGTCGGCGAAACCGGCTGCGATCAGCCTTCGCGCCAGATGGACCAGCTCCTGCCGTCGCAGTCGATGGACCAGGTCGTCAGCTTCGACATCTGATTTTTCACGCCGGCGCGTCCTCCGCCCGTGACCGCGTTTTGCCCGGCGGCGCTGCCGCTTCCGGTGCAATACGGCCGGCTTGCCTTTACATCGCCATTGTCGACGTGCCAGAAGCGCCGTTCAAACCAGCAAGCCGATGATCGGAGAAGACTGTTGAAGCCGGACGAAATCAGAAAGCTGGACGCCTATTTCAAGCGCGTCTTCCAGAACCCCAAGCTTATGGTCAAGGCACGGCCCCGCAAGGAAGATTCGGCCGAAGTGTATGTCGGTGAGGAGTTCCTCGGCATTGTCTTCAAGGACGAGGACGACGGCGACTACAATTTCTCGATGGCGATCCTCGACATCGATCTGGGCTGAGCCCGCAATCCGAGGGCGGGCCACGCCGAGCGCGGCCTGCCCCACCGGTCCGTCAATGTCCGGTTTTCAGGATACGTCCTGCCTCGGCCGTGATCGCAGCGTCGAGCGCCTGCCAGTCGCCAAGGAATTCCCTGGGAAAACGGTAGGTGAGGCTGAGATCGTCGCCGACATGGATGTCCCGCTCGCAGGGCGCCAGCGATTCGCCGGCACTCGGTCCGCTCAGGCAGCGGGCCACGAAGGGGTCCTTGCCCCCGCGCTTGCCGAACACCAGCACCTCGTTCAGATAGCCTGATTTTTCATTGAAGCCGTAGACCGTCGTGGCGCCAGGGCCCGGAATGCCGGGCTGGACGATCAGCGCACTGTAGATCGGCGCGAACCGGCCGCTCATGTCGCGCGACATCATCCGCAGTTCGAAGGACAGAAAAATGATGTTCCTGTTGGTTCCGGAATGGTTGAAATCGTCGCGGGCCGCCTCGCTGTAGCCGTCCATCTGGGGATAGCGCAGATAAAGATCGAGACGTGAGGCAATACCGTCGCGGCGGGCCTGCTCGAAACGGATGAAATTGGCCGGCACGGAAATCACATTGTTGCCGATCACCACCTCGCGCACTGTTGTGTCGTCGGTGTATCCGGCCATGGCGATGGAACGGCCGAACCATTTGCCGCCAAGACTGATCGCCATCGACAGCAGCGCCAACGCCGCGAAGGCGTAGAACACCCGCTTCATCAGCATGGAATCGACCACGGTGAGTTCAGGGCCGTCGGCGATCGCTGCCTGCTTCATCTCGGTCCTCGGATCCAGCTTGCTTGCGCCCTTGGGTGTCCCTTGGCGGCACACATCGCTCGGCATGGCTCTTGCAGCCTTGTGGAGCGACTGTGCAGTTTCATGGTAAATGGACGGTAAAGATGGGCCAGATCGAACTCACTCTGTTTGCTTTTGTCGTCGGGCTGACGGCGTGCGGGCTGGCTGGCTCGGCGATGGAACTGGTGTCTGGCCGCAAGGTCGCCTTCGCCGAACCTTACGTCTCGCCTTCGCATGTGGTGCGCTCGCTAGCGGCGACCGCTTGTGCGGGGCCGTTCATGCTGGTCAACGATGCCCTCGATGCCCGGCGCGAGAACCGCATTTCGACAATGGCGCTCTTGTCATGCGGCTGTACGGCGATCACATGGTCCCTGGTGCTGGGCATCGTCGTGCTTGCCATTGCCTCATGGACGATCCGTCTCCTAGGGTCCGGCATTCCAGCCTGAGACGATTCGGAGGCCGACAATGCCGCTTTATGCGATCAATGGAACAGAACCCAGCTTCGCCGACGCAGAATCGAACTGGGTCGCGCCCGACGCGACGCTGATCGGCGACGTCAGGGTCGGCCGCAATGCCGGCTTCTGGTTCGGCGCCATCATTCGTGGCGACAACGAGCCGATCGTCATCGGCGCCGACACCAATGTGCAGGAACACACGGTCATGCATACCGACCCCGGCTTTCCGCTCACGATCGGGCAGGGCTGCACGATTGGCCACCGGGCCATGCTGCATGGTTGCACGATCGGTGACAACAGCCTGATCGGCATGGGCGCCATCGTGCTGAACGGCGCCAGGATCGGAAGGAATTCGCTGGTCGGCGCCGGTGCCTTGGTCACCGAAGGCAAAGAATTTCCGGACAATTCGCTGATCGTCGGCTCGCCGGCCAAGGCGATCCGTGTGCTGGACGACGCGGCCGTCGAAAGGCTGCGCGGCTCGGCCGCGCATTACGTCGCCAATGGCAGGCGCTTCAAGGCGGGGCTGAAAAAGCTTTGAGGCCTATCGACTGGTGTCGTCGGAGCCACGCCTGGTCATCGCCTCGCGCAGCAGCGTGGCGCCAGCATCGAAGCCCGCATGCTCCGCTCCTTCCAGGGCTGTTGCATGGTCATCGACGCGCGTTTTGAGCGAGGGGTCGGCGCCGGCCGACAGAAGCAGGCGGATCGCATCGGCGTCGCGGACCGCCACCGCATAGTGAAGCGGCGTCCAGTCGTTCACGCCCCGCATGTCGAGATCCGCGCCAGCATCAATCAAGATCCGCATGATTTCCAATTTGTCAGCGCGCTCCGTGGAGAGCACCGCAATGATCGACGGAAATCCGCCGTGATGGCTGTAGTTCGGATTTGAACCCGCGCTCAGCAGGGTGGAAATGAAGGCGAGGGGACTCCAATAGATCGCGTATTCCAGAGGATGCCCGAGGCCGAGCTCGAACGGCATCTGTTCGTCAAACCAGCGTCGTGAGCCGCCCAGAAGTGCGCCCAAAGTCCCGAAATCTCCGACCTTGAAGGCGTCGTCGATGGCCCTGAACAGCCGATGGTGTTCGCACCGATCTTCCGGGATTTCCAACATAACCATGATCCGAAACGGGATGGACAGCCGATAGTGCATTGGTTGACTGTCCCTGGGAAGCCGGACAGGAACAGAACTCCGGCACCTATCCGAATTTGTTTTTCGCCTTTTTCGGGGCAGCAGGTTGGAGGCGTATTCGCATAGCCCCGCCTTTAGGTTTTTCGATTTCGAATGCAGCGGTTTCTCTCACCAGATCGCTTAGCTTGCTGAAGCCATAGGTGCGGGGGTCGAAATCGGAAAAGAGATTTGAGAGTTGCTTACCGAAGGTGCCGAGAAGCACCCACCCATCCTCGCTATCCATCTGGCCGATGGCTTTCTTCAACATTGGGGTTGCTGCGCTTGGCGACTGAAGTGGCCTTTTTGCCGGCGCCGCGTCTTGAACGTTCGCCACGCCAGGGAGAAGGTTTTCGGTGTAAACGAAACGTCGACATGCCTGCCGGAAACTCTCCGGGGTTTTCTGTTCTCCAAAGCCGAACACATCGACGCCTTGTTCGCGGATACGAGCGGCAAGTCTCGTGAAGTCGCTGTCGGACGAAACCAGGCAGAAGCCATCAAGGCGACCGCTGTGGAGTAGGTCCATGGCATCGATCACCAGAGTAATATCAGACGCATTCTTTCCCGTCGTATAGGCGAACTGCTGTTGGGGGATGATCGCGTGCGAGAAATCGCCTTAGATGCGGCGGACACTGGCCTCGCCGATCCTCGCGATCTCTTCGAACAAGCCATCCGCAATCTTGGCGGAAGCATTGTCTGCATCGATGAGAACCGCAAGGCGTGGAGATCTGGCTTCTGTCGGCATGCGGCGCTTTCTTTGACTGGCGTCTCCAGAGTTGCTCTGGCCGAGCCTTCCGGCAAAACATAGCGGCCGCCGATGCGACCGTCGAGTGACCGGAATAGTGGGAGGAAGACGGTTGTCAGTCAGATCTTTCAGCTAACAAAGTCTAAACCGTTGGAAACTTGCCATAGTAAGGTCCTGTCCAGAAATGGCGGAGCCGGCCCGGGGACGGGGCCGGCTCCTTTGACCCGGTCGTTGGGGACGGGGAGGGTGGGGACTCGACCGGGTTTCTCCTTAAGCGCGTCGCGTCAAGGCGACGCGCTTGATCTCGGTTCATGCATGCCGCTGTCACAAAGCCGCGGCCTGCATCTGCATCCCTAGCGGACGCTGGCGACCGCGTCGGAGCGGCCGTCGTTGATCGTCACCCAAACGCCGGAATTCTCCGTCGATTGACGCTTGAGATAGGTGTAGTCGGTGTCCGTCCAGGACAGCACCTTGGTTTCCAGATTGTCGAGAATGAACTCACCAAGGCTGGTGCGCACGGTCAGCACGGCGTGGCCGTCGCCATTGGGTTGGCGCGCGACAGTCATCAGCAGGTCGCCGGCGGCCACGCCAACATCCATGAGTTCGCGGCGCTTTTCCAGCGCGTAGTCCTCGCAATCGCCATAGCCATTGTCCGGATAGGCCCAGTACTCCTCGACACCATAGTTTTCCATGTCGGTGCGCGGCTTGATGCGGGTGTTGACTGAATTGTTGATATTGACGATCGTCGCCCAGAGCTTGCGGGTCAGCTCGACCGGCGCGCCCTTTGGCGTCTTTTCGTTGCATTCGCCAGGGATGCGCTGGCAGAATTCATAATGGCCAACGGGCTGAGTGGTGCGGCCGGCGGTGTGCATAAAGGCCGGTCCCGCGGCATATGCTGATCCCCAAGCGGAAAGCTGCATCGCCATTGCCATCAGCAACAGCTTGCCCCTCGTTTTTTTCATTTCTAGTCTCCCCGTTCGAAGGAGACATTGCCACAGGCGGATTTATTTGACGCAAAGGTGCGAAGTAGATATTAAGTAAAACGTCCATATAATAAACCTAAAATTTGAATCATTTGAGTATTGATTTGTTTGGATCGCGTCCAGCCCGTTAGGTATGGGGTCTTGCATCAGGCACCACAGATGACGCTCAGGCTGTCAGAGCGGTTCTGGCGCTTCCGAGAAATTTCAATGGCGGTTGCCACAACAAAAAACCGGCCCCGAAGGGCCGGTTTGATTGAGGCGTGCTGCCCGATCCGGTCAGGCGCGCGGCGTGTTGAACTCGGAATCAAGCGTTTCGGGGCGCTGGATGACGGCGAACTCGATGGCGACGCCATCCTCGAAATGACGAACGATCTGGCCGCGCATGGTGCCCAGCATGACCTGGACGCCGATCGCCGGCTTGACGTCGATCTCGATCGCGGCGCCGGACAGCGACAGGTCGATGATCCGGCACTGGTACTGGCGGCCGTCGGTGAGCTGCAGCACGCTGGTCGGGTTGCGCGGCGCCACGCGCTCGTGGCGGCGGTCTTCCGGCAAGTCAAGCTCGTGCTTGTTGGCAAGCCAGGTCAATTGCGCGGCAAGCTTGTCCTTCTTGCGGTCGGACGCAATCACGGTCATCGCGAAGCCGTCCTGCAACGTACGCGTGACGACGCCCTCGATGCGGCCGATATGGTCGATATAGGCGATGACCTTTTCGCCAGGCATGCCGACGCGGTCAGTGCGCAACGCAACGTTGCCGGGCGACATGTCGACGACTTGGCAAGG
Source organism: Mesorhizobium sp. B2-4-12 (assembly GCF_006441575.1). Lineage (NCBI taxonomy): Bacteria > Pseudomonadati > Pseudomonadota > Alphaproteobacteria > Hyphomicrobiales > Phyllobacteriaceae > Mesorhizobium > Mesorhizobium sp. B2-4-12. The sequence goes on along the minus strand of NZ_VFVC01000005.1, from coordinate 23,529 downwards.
ATGCTCGGTGCGGTCTTCCAGCATGAATCGCCCGTATATCTTGACCCGGACGCGCTGAAAGTTACGCCTTTCAGCTTGGGACGGCGCATAGTCGACCGCCGCTGACCTCATGACTGCCTACACCCCGTTTGGCATTCCCGCGCGTGGATGCGAGGAACTTCAGCAGAGAACTACAACAAAACGGGTTAACAAAGGGGAAAAACGGGCTGGCGGGACCGTACGATTGTCAACTATTCCTCGCGCCCGCCATCGAAGACGACGAGATGGCGGATGCGGCGCGCGCGGCCGAGTGCCGAGATCGTTTCGGGCGCCTCGATGTCGTCGGGAACGAGCGAGGGAACGCTGATCGCCGGACGGTTGTTCAGGAGCTCCTTCTCCGGGTCGATGACGCGGATAGAATCGATCAGTGCGTCCGTGATCGGATCGGCACCCAGCCAGAATGGCTTCTCCGCGGCGCTGACCACGCCGAGGCAGCGCGGGTTTTCGACGCCGCCGTCAAGCGGCAAGGCAAGCAATTCGAACTTGTTGGAACGGCCGTTGCGGCTGAACCCCTCGAACATCATCAGCACGACGGATTTCTGGTCGAAAACTCCTTGAATCAGCCGCGAGACCAGCCGCTGATCCTTCTCGCGCCACAGTGACGGGAAGGAGAACCCCTTGAGTTCGCGGCCATAGCAGGCGCAGAGCCTGGTGCCGGCGAGGCGGAATACGGCTTGCCCGCGGGTGTCCCTTTCCAGGATGAACGTATCGGCCAACAGCGACTTGATATCGGCCGGCTCGACTTCCGATCGCTTCGGAGCAGGGCGCCCGTCACGCAGTCGGTTCCAATAATGGAACAGCGTGATCGATCCGTTTTGGTTCATGGTATGCTGCTCCGCGCATTCTGTCGTCTGATGTCCCATCGGTGAACAGAAGGGCGCCCTCCGATGACCTACATGCGTTGCGGAGCAGGAAGCGTGCCAGCGTCGTTAACACTTGTTCACGGGTCGGGGCCGTTAAGGTTAACAAGTAGTTTACGTTGCGCCTAGGCGAGCCCTGTGGCACACCAAAACCACTCCAAAAGCGGTCGTTTCGCGACGATCGGCAGCACTTCAGTCAAGAGTTTCGGGGTAACAGGGGACTCGACCAGCCGTTCAAGGGAAACCTTGGACGGCTTCTTTTGATTCGCACCGGGACGATTCGCCGTTTGCGGTTCCATTGGCGGTGATCTAGATGCTCGCCAGATCGAACCAGCACCGAGTGCGATTGCAGATGAGCGAACCGGTAAATCCTTCCGAGACCGAACAGGTCGAGAGCGTGCCTCCGCCGGCGCGCGAGCCGGTATTCAACCTGCCGCCGATCGTGCTGGCGGTGATCGGCATTTGCGCGGTCGTCTATCTGCTGCAGCAGTACGTACTCAGCGATGCACAGCAAATGACGCTGCTGTACGACGGGGCCTTCATCCCTGTCCTTTACACCGGGCAGTACGGCTTCGACTGGTTCCTGTTTACCCGCCCCTTCACCTATGCCTTCATGCATGGCGGCTTTGCCCATATCGCCATCAACATGGTCTGGCTTGCCGCCTTTGGCTCGCCACTGGCCAATCGCCTTGGCGGGCTCTGGTTCGCCCTGTTCTTCGCTGCTACCGGGCTGGCTTCCGTGGCGCTGTTCTGGGCCATGCACCCTTATGGCGAGGCGCCGCTGGTGGGTGCATCTGGCGCCATATCGGGCATGATGGGTGCGGCCGCGCGTTTCGGTTTCCGCACCGACCGTTCGGCCGGCAAGGCGGCCTTCGCCGGTCCCGTGCTGCCGATCGCGAGTGTTTTGCGCTCGCGCGGCGTCGTGATCTTCCTCGCCATGTGGATGATCATCAATCTTGCCACCGGCCTGCTTGGCTTTGCCCCCGGTGTAGAGGGCCAGATCGCCTGGGAGGCCCATATTGGCGGTTTTGTCACCGGCTTCTTCGGCCTGCGCTGGTTCGACCGGCGATGGCAGGCGCCAAAGTGGGAAGCCCCCGATCACACTTGAAATGCAACCGATCACGGCGCACGATGTTCACTCTCAAGTGAAAGCCGGCCAGGGCAGGAACCGGTTGGCAAAGTAGAGGAGGACGCCATGACGGTTAAGGCCATTCTGGAGCAAAAAGGCCATGACGTGTTGACGCTCGGGCCAAACGAAAAACTCAGTGAAGCCATCCGCATCCTCACAGAACACAAGATCGGCGCACTGGTTATCACCAATGGCGATCGAAAGATCGTCGGCATCCTCTCCGAGCGCGACATCGTGCGGGTGATCGCCAAGGAAGGAGCCGCCGCACTCGACATTGCAGTGCGCTCGGCAATGACGCCGAAGGTGAAGATCTGTAATGAGAACCACACCGTCAACGAGGTGATGGAGATCATGACCAGGGGGCGCTTCCGCCATCTGCCCGTGGAGAAGGATGGCCTGCTGGATGGCATCATATCCATCGGCGACGTGGTCAAGCGTCGCATCGAGGATGTCGAGCGCGAGGCCGAGGAAATACGCGCCTACATCGCCACCGCCTGAGGCGATGAAAGAAAACCGCCGGTCGGAGGGCGGCCGGCGGAACCGATGGTCTACCGGTTGTCGAGTTCGGAGCGGACGAGCTCCAGACCCCCTTGTGATGCTGTAGGGACCGCCGTGCGAGGTGGTGGAGGATGCGCTGTCCCCACAAGCGCCGAGGGTTTGCGCTTGTCTCTTTTGGCGGTTTGCACTAGCGAAGCGGGTACGATTTGTACCTGCTGAATGTGCAGCGCATTCGGCATTCATCCGAAATTTGACGGCAGGCTATGAGCATCATCGATACCCGCACACCCGACGCAAAACGCCTGATATCAGGCGCCACCGGCGACTGGGAGATCATCATCGGCCTCGAGGTGCACGCGCAGGTCATTTCGGAGGCAAAACTTTTCTCTGGCGCTTCGACCGCTTTCGGTGCGGCACCCAATGCCAATGTCAGCCTGGTCGATGCGGCAATGCCGGGCATGCTGCCCGTGATCAACGAGGAATGCGTCAAGCAGGCGATCCGCACCGGCCTCGGCCTGAAGGCGCAGATCAATCACAAGTCGGTCTTCGACCGGAAGAACTATTTTTACCCTGACCTGCCGCAGGGCTATCAGATCTCGCAGTTCAAGCAGCCGATCGTCGGCGAGGGCACCGTGATCGTGTCGGTCGGTCCCGACCGCCAGGGCGAATTCGAAGACATCGAGGTCGGCATCGAGCGGCTGCATCTGGAACAGGATGCCGGCAAGTCGCTGCACGACCAGCACCCGACCATGTCCTATGTCGATCTCAATCGCTCCGGCGTCGCCCTGATGGAGATCGTGTCGAAGCCCGACATGCGCTCTGGCGACGAAGCCAAGGCCTATGTGACCAAGCTGCGCACCATCATGCGCTATCTCGGCACCTGCGACGGCAACATGGACGAAGGCTCGCTGCGAGCCGACGTCAATGTCTCGGTACGCCGCCCAGGGGGGGCCTTCGGCACGCGCTGCGAGATCAAGAACATGAACTCGATCCGCTTCATCGGCCAAGCCATCGACTATGAGGCGCGCCGCCAGATCGCCATCCTGGAGGACGGCGGCAAGATCGAACAGGAGACACGGCTGTTCGACGCCGTCAAAGGCGAGACCCGCTCGATGCGCTCCAAGGAAGAGGCGCACGACTATCGCTATTTCCCCGATCCCGATCTTCTGCCGCTGGAGTTCGACCAGGCCTATGTCGATGCGCTGGCCAGGGAATTGCCGGAACTGCCCGACGACAAGAAGGCGCGGTTGGTCTCCTCGCTCGGCCTGTCGACCTATGATGCCTCGATCCTGGTGTCGGAAAAATCGATCGCCGACTATTTCGAGAAGGTGGCTGCCGGCCGCGACGGCAAGCTAGCCGCCAACTGGGTTATCAACGATCTGCTCGGACAATTGAACAAGGCCGGCAAGGACATTGAAAGCGCTCCGGTTTCACCAGATCAGCTTGGTGCCGTCATCGACCTGATCAAGGATGGCACGATTTCCGGCAAGATCGCCAAGGACCTGTTCGAGATCGTCTGGAATGAGGGCGGCGATCCGCGCGAGCTGGTCGAAAGCCGTGGCATGAAGCAGGTCACCGACACCGGCGCCATCGAGAAGGCGGTCGACGAGGTGATCGCGGCCAATCCGGACAAGGTCGAACAGGCGCGCGCCAAGCCGACCATGGCCGGCTGGTTCGTCGGTCAGGTGATGAAGGCAACCGGCGGCAAGGCCAACCCGCAGGCGGTCAACGACCTCGTCAAGGCCAAGCTCGGCATAGAGTAGCCGCCATGTTCGTGCGCACCGCCGGAGAGCGCGACCTCGGTGCCATCCGCGCGCTGCTGGTCCAAACCTGGCATGCGACTTACGATGCGATCTACGGTGCCGGGCGGATCAATGAGGTTATCGATATCTGGTATTCGCCGGCGAAACTGAAAGCGAGCCTGGAACGGCCCAATGCCGAGTTCCTGGTCGCCGACGATAGCAAACGCATCGGCGGCGTCGCCCATGCCGAAAGCGCTGAGGGCGGCGCCGTGGTCGATCTGCACCAGCTTCTTGTCGCACCCGATCTGCAAGGCCGAGGCATCGGCGGCACGTTGCTCGACGAGGTGATCGAGAGCTTTCCGGAAGCCCGCGCCATACGTCTTCAGGTCGCGGAACAGAACAGGCGCGCCGTCGCCTTCTATCTGGGGAACGGTTTCGTCCAGATCGGCCGGACCGACAACCACGGGTCGGGACAGTCCGGCATTGCCGAGCTTATCCTTGAGCGGTCGCTGAGCGCTGAGCGCTGATTCTCCCGGGGACTGCATCACGTTGTTGCGAGCAGCTCCCTCGACCGCAGCTTTCATTTGACGGTCGTCCTCGGCAAATGCTGCTGTGGCTGACGCGCCTGTGACGGCCTGTCGTCGACCGGCGGCATGGCGCTGGGGGGAATCATGCCAAGCTTGCCGGAACTGATGCCGACACAGGTGTCGGACGAAACCTTTGGCGGCGTCACCTATCACATAGCGGGCGAACTTGTGCCCGTGCTTTCGGTCGATGTGACGCGCATGCCTGTCTATTTCGAGCACCACATCCTGTTGTGGAAGAACTCCAGCATCACCATCGGCCTGAAATCGCTGAAGGGCGCATTGAAGCGCATGATGGCCGGCATGCAGATTTTCGTCACCGAAGCGTCGGGGCCGGGCATCATCGCCTTCAGCCGCGACGGGCCAGGTCACATCGTGCCGATCCATCTCAGGCGCGGCGAGGAAATCCAGGTGCGCGAACATCAGTTTCTCGCCGCCACCGGCAATATCGACTACACATTCGAGCGTGTACGAGGCCTGGCGACGATGCTGTTCGGCCAGAGCGGCTTCTTCATCGACCGGTTTCGCGGCGACGCCGGCGACGGCATCGTCTGGCTGCACGGTTACGGCAATGTCTTCGGAAAGACGCTTGCACCGGGCGAGACCATCGACATCGAGCCGGGCGGCTGGCTGTTCAAGGATGCCTCGGTCAGGATGGAAACCAAGATCGACCGCCTGTCGAGCGGCTTCTTCGGCGCCAATATGAACTTCATCGTCAATCGCTTCACCGGCCCGGGTCGCGTCGGCATCCAGTCGATGTACCTGCACATGCCGACCGAGGAATAGATCCAGTGAGCAGGGTAGGGGAAGGGTAAAAGCCGAGGTCAGCGTGAGCGCAGCGGCAGCGACAGTTCGCGTATAGGCAATTCGGGTTTCATTTTTGCGCATGCCGATTCGCGAACCGGATCGAGAGGCTGAAGCTCACACTCGGGCGGCGGGAACTGCCACATTGTCGATCAGCCTGGTTTTTCCCAGCCAGGCGGCGGCGAGAACGCGGCCCGCGCGGTCGTGCCGCCATGGCGCGAGTGTCAGGCTTTCGCGGGCCTCGACATAGTCGACCTTCCGGAAACCGGTGGCGATCAGGGCGCGGATGGCTTCGGCGATCGCGTCTTCCTGGCCGGCACCTGTCGCCAGCGCCGCTGCGGCCTTGCGTAGGATCACGTTGAGCTCCCGGGCGATCTGGAGTTCGTCCTCGCCGAGATAGGCGTTACGTGACGACATGGCGAGGCCATGCGTATCGCGTATGGTCGGCGCGCCGATGATCTCGACAGGCAGGTCAAGGTCGCGGCAGAGCTGCCTGACGACGCAGAGCTGCTGGTAATCCTTTTCGCCAAAGACCGCATAGTCGGGCGTTGCCTGCAGGAAGAGTTTGGCCACCACGGTGGCGACGCCCTCGAAAAACGTGGGGCGAAAGTTTGATTCGAGCCCGGCGGATGGGCCGCCGACCGAGATTCTGGTGGCAAAGCCGGCGGGATACATCGCGTCAACCGCCGGTGTGAAGGCAAGATCGGCCTTGACCATTGCCAGCATGTCCAGGTCGCGGGCGAGCTGGCGCGGGTATTTGTCGAGATCCTCGCTCGGCGCGAACTGCGCCGGGTTGACGAAGATCGACACCACGCAACGCTCGGCTTTTTCCCTTGCGATCCGGATCAGGGAGAGATGTCCGTCATGCAACGCGCCCATGGTTGGCACCATGGCGACGCGCAGGCCATCGCGTCGCCAGTCGCGGACCCGCGCGCGAAGCGCGGCGATGCTGTCGACGACGTCAGGCCGGTTCATGCCTCATCTCCGCCGTTCGTGCTTGAAAAAATGTGGGAGGGGCCGGGGAATGTCCGGCTTCGCACCTCCGATGCGTAGCGCTCGGCGGCTTGCGCGATCACGCTGCGCAGGTCGGCGTATTCCTTGACGAATTTCGGCACGCGGTCGACCGTCAGCCCGACCATGTCGTCGATCACCAGGATCTGGCCGTCGCAGTTGCTGCTGGCGCCGATGCCGATGGTCGGTATGGCGATGCGGCGTGTGATATCGGCGGCGACAGCCTCGATCGTGCCTTCGATGACCACGGAGAACGCTCCAGCCTTTTCGACCGCGAGCGCGTCGGCGGTCAGCGCCGCGACATTCTCATCCGTGCGGCCCTTGATCTTGTAGCCGCCATCCTTTTCCACGGATTGCGGCAGCAGGCCGATATGACCCATCACGGGAATGCCGGCGGCCACGATCGCCGCGATCTGCCCGGCCATGCCGACGCCACCTTCGAGTTTCACTGCCTGGCAGCCGGTATCGCCAACGATGCGCCGCGCCGAGACGACTGCCTGCGCCGGCGAGTCCTCATAGGTCCCGGCCGGCATGTCGACAACCACGCAAGCCCTGGCAGAGCCCCGCATCACGGCTTGACCGTGCGCGATCATCATCTCGAGCGAGGCGCCTAGTGTCGTCTCATGGCCATGCAGAACCATGGCGACGCTGTCACCGACCAGAAGCAGGTCGACATGAGGGTCGAGCAGGCGAGCGACGGGATAGGTGTAGGCTGTTAGGCAGACCAACGGCGTGCCGCCCTTGCGGCGACGAATCAGCTCGGCGCCGATGCGAACGTCGGTGGTCGGCAATTGCGTGGCCAATCGTCACCTCCTTCGGCCCGTTGCCGGATGGATACCCGCATCGGCGCTGAGCTTTAGAAAGAGCGGAAAGGCTTGGCAAGCGTGCATCCTGCCGCTTGCAGGGATCACAGGCTCGTATCCGGCCTCTGGCGCGCCATTTGCGCACTCCCGGCGGCAAAACCCTTGCCTTCGCGAAGGCCTGACGCCATAAGCAGGAAATAGGCGCCGCCAGCGCGAAGGGTTCCGAAATGAAGACTTTCCTGACGCAGTTTTTCACCTGGTGGAACAGCCAGACGCTGGGGACGCGCCTGCACACCTGGCGATTCGGCAAGAAAGTCGGCCAGGACGAGACCGGCAATGTCTATTACGAGGGCGGCATCGATTCGGAAGGCCGCACGCGCCGCTGGGTCATCTACCGCAACTATTCGGAAGCCTCGGCGATCCCGCCCGGCTGGCACGGCTGGATCCATCACCGGGTCGATACGGCACCCCCGAGCGACAATTATAAGCCGCGCGACTGGCAGAAGCCGCATGAGCCCAATCTGACCGGTACGCCGGCGGCCTATCGCCCGAAGGGCTCGGTGCTGACCAACCAGCATCGCCCGCAGGTCACGGGCGACTACGATGCCTGGACACCCGGGTCGTAACGGCCCCGGTTTGTAACGGCGCAAAGGTGCAGGCCGGTCCTTTATCGCCACAATTGGCGTTTAGCTGCTTGCTGATCAGAAAACGGCGATTAGCCTTGGCGATCAACGGAATCACCTGGGCGCGAACCTCCGGTACCCCTGTATGAGTTTTTTCAACCTGATATCGACGGGCGGTCTCACGCTAGCCGCCGGCCTTGCCGTCAGCACCGCCGCCTTTGCGGCTTCGCCCGCGCCGGCTGCACCCGCCGCACCCGCGCCGGCGCCGCCCGCGGGATCCGATCGGATCACCAATCCGGTCGCCGAGTTCGCTGGCATCGACAAGATCACCGGCCGCATCATCACCTTCGATGTCTATATCAATGAGACGGTGCAGTTCGGCGCTTTGCAGGTGACGCCGCGCGTCTGCTATTCCCGGCCGCAGAACGAGGAGCCGAAGACCGATTCCTTCGTCGAGGTCGACGAGATCACGCTCGACCGCAAGATCCGCCGCATCTTCACGGGCTGGATGTTTGCCGAAAGCCCGGGTCTCAATGCCGTCGAACATGCCGTCTATGACGTCTGGCTGAAGGAATGCAAGCAGAAGTCGGATGTACCGGCGCCAGATGCCACCAAAGCTGACGCCACCAAGGCTGACGCTTCGAAGCCTGTCGCGGCCAAGCCCAAACCCGCTTCGGCCAAGCCGACGCCCGTGGCCACTCCGGACGTGGAACAGTCCGACCCCACGGAACCGGATACGACCACGACCAACTGATCCCCGGAACCGTCGCGGCCACCACACGTTGGACCACGCACGACCGCGCATCGGTGCGCGTGGAGGATATTGCGATGTCAGACAGCAAGCGACTTACGGCCAACAAGGCGGAATTGCTGGAACTCGAAAAGGGGTTCTGGACGGGCGATGAGGCCTACTACGCGGCCAATGCCGATACCGAGTGCCTAGTGGCGTTTCCGCAGATGGCGCAGGCCATGGATAACGCCGATCTGGCCAAGACCGCGTCGAAGCCCAACCGGTGGCGCAATCTGGACATCGAGCTCAAAGGAATAATCGAACCCGGCAGCGACATCGTCATGCTGACTTATGAGGCCCATGCGACGCGCGAGAATGGCGAACCCTACGCAGCGCTGGTCAGCACGGGCTACGTCCATCGCGTCAACGGCTGGAAGATGATGTTCCATTCGCAGACGCCGCTGGAAGCCGCCGCGGTGAAGTAAGGCAGATCCTTTACGGGAAAAAGGCCGCTTCGCCCTTCAGAGCCTCCGCCAGCAGCTTCTCATATTTGCCGCGCGGCACGTCGACCGCGCCGAAGCGCTTGAGATGCTCGGTGGTGAATTGCGTATCAAGCAGCGCGAAACCGCGTGACTTCAGGCGTTCGACAAGGTGCACGAGGCAAATTTTCGACGCATCCGTCTCCTTGGAAAACATGCTTTCGCCGAAGAACACCCGTCCGAGCGAGACGCCATAGAGGCCGCCGACCAGCCGCTCTTCGCGCCAGGCCTCGACCGAATGGCAATGACCCATGCGGTGCAGTTGCACATAGGCCTCGCGGATCGGCGCATTAATCCAGGTCGAGCGGCGCTCCTCACGCTTTTCGGCACAGCCGTCGATCGTCGCCTCGAAATCGAAGTCGAAGCGAATGTCGAACGGGTTCCTGCGAATCGCCTTCTTCAGGCTTTTGGGTATGTGGAAATCGTCGAGCGGTATGATGCCGCGCGTCTCCGGCCGCACCCAGAACACCTCCGGATCACCGGCACTTTCGGCCATCGGGAAGACGCCCGAGGCGTAGGCCTTGAGCAGAAGGTCGGTGGGTATGCGATAGCCAGGCGCGTAAGGACGGGTCATCGCGTCCCCGAACTATTCTTCCTTGGCCAGATATTTTTCCAGCCAATGGATGTCATAGTCGCCATTGGCGATGTCGGCATTGCCGACCAGGTCGCGAAACAGCGGCAATGTCGTCTTGATACCGTCGACGACGAATTCGTCAAGCGCCCGGCGCAGCCGCATCATGCATTCGACGCGATTGCGCCCGTGCACGATCAGTTTGCCGATCAGGCTGTCGTAGTAAGGCGGGATCTTGTAGCCTGAATAGACACCGGAATCGACGCGGATGCCGAGACCCCCAGGCGTGTGGAAATGGGTGATGGTGCCGGGCGAGGGCGTGAACGTGCGCGGATCCTCGGCATTGATGCGGCATTCGATGGCGTGGCCATTGAACTTGATGTCTTCCTGTTTGACCGAAAGTCCGCCGCCGGAAGCAACGCGGATCTGCTCGTGCACGAGATCGATGCCGGTGATCGCTTCCGTCACCGGATGCTCGACCTGCAGGCGTGTGTTCATCTCGATGAAATAGAACTCGCCGTTCTCGTAGAGGAATTCGATCGTGCCGGCACCGGAATAGCCGAGATCGGCGATGGCCTTGGCGCAGATGCCGCCGATCCGGGACCGCTCCTCGGCATTGAGTGCTGGCGAATTGGCCTCTTCCCAGACTTTCTGGTGACGCCGTTGCAGCGAACAATCGCGCTCGCCGAAGTGCACGCCGCGGCCAAAGCCGTCGCCGAACACCTGCACTTCGATGTGGCGCGGCTTCTGCAGGTATTTCTCGATATAGACGGCGTCGTCGCCGAAGGCGGCGCCCGCTTCCGAGCGCGCAGTCTGCAAGGCGACTTCGAGGTCGGCCTCGCTGTGGGCCACCTTCATGCCGCGCCCGCCGCCACCGGCCGATGCCTTGATGATCACGGGGTAGCCGATCTCGGCGGCGATCCGCTTGGCTTCCTTCTCCTCGCTCACCGCGCCGTCGGAACCTGGCACGACCGGAATGCCGAGACGCTTGGCGGTACGCTTGGCCTCGATCTTGTCGCCCATGATCCGGATATGATCGCCAGACGGGCCGATGAAGGTGATGTTGTGCGCGGCCAGGATATCGGCGAACTTGGCGTTTTCGGACAGGAAGCCGTAGCCCGGATGCACGGCGTCGGCGCCGGTGATCTCGCAGGCCGCGACGATCTGGTGGATGTTGAGATAGCTGTCGCGCGATGGCGGCGGGCCAATGCACACGCTTTCGTCGGCAAGCCGCACATGCATGGCGTCGGCGTCGGCGGTCGAATGCACCACCACCGTCTGGATGCCGAGTTCCTTGCAAGCGCGCAGAACCCGAAGCGCGATTTCGCCGCGATTGGCGATGAGGATCTTCTGGAACATCCGACCCGCTCTACTCGATCACGACGAGCGGCATGCCGTATTCGACCGGCTGCGCGTCCTCGAACAGGATCGCCGTCACCGTGCCGGCGCGCGGCGAGGGGATCTGGTTCATCGTCTTCATCGCTTCGATGATGAGCAGTGTCTGGCCTTCCTTGACCTTCTGGCCGATCTCGATGAACGCCTTGGCGTCCGGCGACGGCGCCAGGTAGGCGGTGCCGACCATCGGCGAGGCCACCGCGTTCTTCGATACGTCGACCGCCGCCGCCGGGGCGGCCGCGTTGGCAGGCTGGCCCGCAGCCGCCGGCGCATAGGTGGACTGGGGTGCCGCAATCGCATGGACGGCAGGTGCCTGCCGTGACACGCGCACCTTCAGGTCGCCCAGTTCAACCTCGATCTCGGTCAGGTTGGTGTCGTTCAGTATACCCGCAAGATCGCGGATAAGCTGCTGGTCAACACCGGTCTTCTTTATGGACATTTTCGAGCCTTCTGTTTGTTGACCGGTCATAGGCGTGCGGCCAGCGCCTGCAGCGCCAGCGTGTAGCCGAGCGGCCCAAAACCACAGATCATGCCGACGGCGACCGGCGCGACCATGGAGACATGACGGAATGATTCCCGCGCGTGGATGTTGGAAAGATGAACTTCGGCGACCGGTAATGGCGCCACCGAACGAATGGCGTCGTGGATCGCGATCGATGTATGGCTGTAGGCGCCCGGGTTGATGACGATACCGGCAGCCTTGTCGCCGGCTTCCTGGATCCAGTCGACAAGATCGCCCTCGTGGTTCGACTGGCGAAAATCGATCTCGAGCCCGAGTGATGTGCCCGCCTGCTTGCAGTCGTCGGCGATCGCGGCAAGCGTCTTGCCGCCATAGATGCCCGGCTCGCGCTTGCCGAGCGCGTTGAGATTGGGACCGTTCAGGACGAAAACCGTTTTCAAAAAAGCCGACCTTTTCCGGCGCCGGTATCAAACCGCCGCGCTGGCTCTCTATAATGGGCATAGCCGTCCGCGAAAAGAGCGCAAGTGCGTTCTTTCACTGTCCACAACAGGCCGAAATGCGACCGTGAGCAAAACCCGCGGCGGATCAAAGCGCGGCTTTCGCCGCCTCGATCTTTTCCGCAAGCACTTGCTGCCCGAGAGCTCCGAACACGACCTCGTTGCCGACGACATAGGACGGCGTTCCGGTGATCGACAGCTTGTTGGCGAGATCATAGGTCTTGGAGAAGGCCTCGGGGATCGACGGGTCCTTCATCTTCTCGCGCAATGTCGCCTCGTCGGCACCGAGCGAAAGCGCGATCTTGATCGCGGTCGCCTCGGTGGCGCGTCCCTGGCCGCCAAGCAGCGCGTTGTGGAACTCGCCGTACTTTTCCGGCATCATCAGGTGAAACGCCATCGAAACGAAGCTCGCCTTCTGCGAATCCGGGCCGAGGATCGGGAATTCCTTGAGCACGAAGCGCAGATCCGGATCGGTTTTGGTCAGCGCCCGCATGTCCTCGATGGCGCGTTTGCAGAAACCGCAATTGTAGTCGTAGAACTCGACGATCGTCACCTTGCCGTTCGGATTGCCGACGACGCCGTCGAAGGCGGAGTTGAAGATCTGGTCCTTGGCGTCCTTGATGACGCCAAGATGAGCGATGCGCTGCTCTTCCTTCTGTTTGGCCTCCAGCGCGTCCTGCACCTCGAGCAGCACTTCCGGGTTCTTCAAGAGATAGTCGCGGATGATTCCTTCGATCTCCGTGCGGTCGATCTTGGTATCGGCCACCGTCTGGACCGGCTGCGTCGTCCCGGCCTTCGCGACCTGTGGGCTGCCGGCCACGAAACCGAAAGCCAGCATGGCAAGGGCTACAGCGATCCCCGTGGTGCCCAGCAGCAGTGCCTTTTTCATCGTTTTCGTTCCTTTTACCTGTTTTCCCGGTCCGGCTGTGTCGTAGCGCGTGGCCGGAAGGTTCATGAGATTACTAGATCTTGCCTGACGATTTGTAATTTATGATGTCCTGGGCGCGTATCCAGCGCGGCTCGCCGCGCTTCATCCGCTGCTGCGCCCGCATGGCGAAGATCTTCGCGTCCTTGTAGTTGCCTGAATAGAAATGACCTTCGGCCGTGGCAAGCTCGGCGCCCGGTATGTCTCCCAATTCGCCGTAAGCCTGCGCCAGATAACGGTACCCCTCGGAATTTTCCTTGTCGCGACCCAGACCATTGTTGATCTGCACGACGGCTTTCTTGAGGGAATCAGGCGTACCGACAGCCATCAGCGCCTGGCCAAGCGAGACAGGCAGCAGGCCGGACCGCGCCGGATCGAGGCTGACCGCCTTGGCGTAGGCGTCCGTCGCTTCCCCAGGCTTGTTCGCCTTCATCAGTATGTCGCCGCGCAACTCCTGGAAGTAGGCATTCTTGGGTTGTGCCTTGATCAGGGCGTTGGTCTTGACGAGCGCTGCGGGAAGATTGCCGTAAAGGTAGGTCGACTGGGCATCGCCATATTGCGCGGCCAGGCTGCCCCGCATCTTTTGCATCAGCCGCGCCGCGGCGGCCTGGCCTCCCATGTAGACGGCGATCTTAACCCGCATCATGTCATGGCGCTGCTGCAGCGCCGGCGGATCGAGCTTGTCGACATTGGGGCTCTGTTTGACCAGCACTTGGAGGTTGGCGATTCGCTCTTGCGGCATCGGATGGCTGATCCGGTAGGGATCGATCTGGGCGCCCGACAACGACAAGGCCGTCTGGAAGCGGGCAAAGGTCTTCAGCATGCCCATGCCGGACTGACCGGTGGCATTGAGATAGGTGATCGCGGAGCGGTCGGCCGTGATCTCCTCGGTGCGCTGGTAGGCAAGGATGCTGCGCTGGGCCATCTCGCCGCCGCCGGCGGCGACGCCCATGCCTGCGCCGGCAAGGCCGCGGCTGTTGGTGGTCGCACCGGCGACGATCGCGCCGGCACCAAGCAATGTCGCGATGACGGCCATCGTCTTGGCGCGCTCGAGCTGGTCACGCAATTTCTGCTGGTGACCGCCGGCCAAATGGCCGGCTTCGTGCGCGATGACGCCAATGATTTCGTTGGGCGTCTCAGCCATCATCAGCGCGCCGGTGTTGATGAACATCCGGCGTCCGGTGACGAAGGCGTTGAAGCTGGAATCGTTGACCAGCACGATGTCTATGCCATCATTCGCCAATCCGGCAGCCCTGAAGATCGGCCGTGCGTAATCGCGCACCAGAGCCTCGATCTCGGCATCACGTATCACAGGCACGCCTTGGGCAAAGGCGGTGACCGAACTCGCCACGGCAACGGCGAAGCCGAGCGAAAGCGTGGCGAAGACACGCGCTGCCCGGGCTATCGTCGGTCTGGGTCGGCTCAACATAATGTGTCCACTGGTAGACGAGCGGGCGAAAGATGAAAAGTCGGCACCGGAAAAACTTCCTCAACTTGTGATACCCACAGGATTGGGGGCATCATTTTGTTGGGGCCTTCATCGTCAATTTTTATCGATAAAATCAATCGCTTAAATGGGCAAGCTGAATTGCCAAAACTGTCTCTCTTTCGCTGTGCGCGTACCATATCAGTGCGACTTAAAGCAATCCGGACAAGGTTGGTAGTTGCCAAGCACCGGAGAAGGGCGCAGTATTGCAATCACCGGATAGCGGCCTGGCTCAATGCGAGCCTCGGCAATGGCACCGGGTAACAGGAGAGTCACATGACCACCGCTACACAAGCGGCGTCTTCGACGTCGCCCCTTTCTCTGCTTCCCACCCTCGATATCGAAGCATGCAACAGCCCGATGTGGCACGACTTCATCGATCGGCTGCATACGTGGGCCCAGGATAACGTGTCCTTTGCGGATGATTTCGAGCACCCTGACGGGTGGACAAATGTCGATGTTGAGTGGGCCGCCAAGGCCTGGATCCGGAACACCGCCAATAGGCCGCCGTCCCTTGCCAACACCAAATACCTCTGCCACCAGGTGGAGATCCGTGAATTCCAGCCGACTGGTGTCCCGCTGGTCTTCGACATTGACGGCAATGGCATCGATCTGCAGCACCGTTGCCTGGCAACTCTCATCACCGGCATTACGGTCAAACACTACGTTGTCAATCAAGTTGACCGGATTCCGAGCGTTTTTGCCTATTTCGATCAAGGCAAACCGCGCACGCACGCAGAGATCCTGGTGACTGCTGGCTACGGCTCGATGTCTGGTCCTTTGGCGGGTGCCTGCAAGATGGCGATGCACCTCGATGCTGATTGCTACACCGCCTCCAAGGTGCAGAGCCTGGGCAAGATCGCGCCCAAGGTGATGCTCGACTACCTGCTCGCCAATCCCGCGCTGCGCACTGCGGCGAACCTGATGCATGGCGAACACAAGGCAATTACCAAGAAGGTGATCTTCAAGCCGGATGTGGCGACGGTACTGGCTTTCGAGATCATCAAGGCGCACGACGAAAACACGGCCGACGAGTTCTTCGAAGATCTCGCCAACGAGCGTGGTGACGCGGCGCGCGCTTCCGGCGATCCGATCGCTGTAATGCAATATGAGCTGATCAACGATCTCAACAGCATCGACCCGATGGAGCGCCACCAGGTACTCGGCCTCTGCATTAAGGGCTTCAATGCCTGGCTGAAGCAGGAGGCGGTCAAGAAGCTCGCTCTGCGCGTCAATGAGGTGTTTCCGTCTGTATGGGGCAAGGCAGAGGCGCTGGCTGCGGCCAAAGCCGCCGAGTAACCCAGACCAGTCGGACAACCTGGAGAGGGGAAGCCGTTGCTTCCCCCTCCTTGTCCGCGCTCTCAACGACTGGGGATTGCCATGAGCACGAAAGAGAAGAACCGGCGTGATGGTCGCGACAAACACAACATCACAGTTCATCGTAACAAGACAGAATGGAAGGCGCTGGTCGAGGCCGCCGGTCACCGGGGTACGAACATAGCGGCTCTGGTTGATCGCTATCTCCTTGACTACGCAGCCAACACAACGGCTAACCGCGTCAGCAAAAAGATGTTTGTCGCGCCGGTGCTGCAGCAGGCCACTCTGACACCTGAACAGGTCGACCCGGACTTCAAGGGTTCTGTCATCGAGTTCACCCGGCTGCATGGCTACATCACATTGCACACGAAGACAGAGAAAGAATTGCATGCGGCAGCCCGGCGTGGCGCGACTCTAATTGCCGCCTTGCGCGAGATCGAGTTGCCACCGACAGTGGATCCGGGTGATTTGCAAGCTTGGATTCAGGAAGGCCAGACGGACGGCGGTAAACGCGATGAGCGATTGCTGCGCAAGATCCACGAGGTGCGCTCACTGATCACCGGCAAGCTGCCGACAGTCCTCGACGAGATCGAGACCTGGCTAACCGATCTTCGGAAAGTTGGACCTGCAGCAGAAGCTGAATGATCAGCAGGCAGGCGATTACCACTGCGGCGATCTTGACCTCGCGATTGATGGACTCCTCTATCGGGATTACGTCTCCCGGAAGATCGAGGCGAGCGCGACGGTGCTTCCGTTGAGCCGGCCAATTCCAGGAAATCGCGCATCCGGTTACCGTCCGGAATTGCGCCAACAAAAGCGGCAGCTTGGACGAGGGGTCTAATGGTCGTTTCACTCTCACGCCGC
Source organism: Mesorhizobium sp. B2-4-12 (assembly GCF_006441575.1). NCBI lineage: Bacteria > Pseudomonadati > Pseudomonadota > Alphaproteobacteria > Hyphomicrobiales > Phyllobacteriaceae > Mesorhizobium > Mesorhizobium sp. B2-4-12. The sequence goes on along the minus strand of NZ_VFVC01000005.1, from coordinate 6,652 downwards.
GGCAATGTAGAGCCATTCCACGCCATGGATGTGCTGGCCGAAGCGAACCGGCTGAAGGCCCAAGGCGTACCGGTGATTTCCATGGCGGTCGGCCAGCCGTCCGACCCGGCGCCCGCACGCGTTCGCGCCGCGGCGGCCAAGGCCCTGGAGGATGGCCGCATAGGCTACACCGACACGCTCGGTCTGGCCGGTCTACGCAAAGCGATTGCGGGGCACTACGCTGATCATTATGGGCTTGATGTCGATCCCGGCCGGATCGCGGTGACGACAGGATCGTCGGCGGCCTTCAATCTCGCTTTCCTGGCGATGTTCGATCCGGGCGACCGCGTCGCCATCGCCGCGCCCGGCTACCCCGCCTATCGCAACATCATGGCGGCGCTCGGCATCGATGTGGTCGAGATCGAACTCGGCGATGAGGCTTACTTGCATGCCGGTCATCTGGAGACCGCGCACCGCGAGAAGCCGCTGAAGGGCGTGCTGTTTGCAAGCCCTGCCAATCCGACCGGCGCGGTCATACCGGCCGACGAACTGTCGGCTCTGATCAGGACGGCGGAGACCCTGGGGATCGCCGTCATCTCCGACGAAATCTACCATCGGCTGGCCTACGCCGCGCCTGACACGACGGCGCTTCGCTACGGCAACAGCGTGACGGTGATCAATTCCTTCTCGAAATATTACTGCATGACCGGCTGGCGCATCGGTTGGATGGTCTTGCCGGAAGAGTTGGTGCGGCCCGTCGAGCGGATCGCCCAGAGCCTCTACATCTCGCCGCCGGAACTGTCGCAGATCGCGGCGATCGAGGCCTTTGCCGCCACCGAGGAACTGGAAGCGGTGAAGGGTCGCTACGCCTGGAATCGCGAGCTCCTGATGAAACGTCTGCCCGAACTCGGTTTCCCGCTGGCCGCGCCCATGGACGGTGCCTTCTACGCTTTTTGCGATGTCACCCGGCACACCAACGACAGCATGGCCTTCGCGCGCAGGATGCTGGCCGAGGCGCATGTGGCGGCGACGCCGGGCCGTGACTTCGACACCCAGGCGGGGCACCGCACGATGCGGTTTTCCTATGCCGGCAGCCACGACGACATGGTCGAGGCGCTGACGCGCATCGACCGCTGGTTGAGGTAGCCCCATGCCGGAACTCGAGCAGGCGCTGGCCGAGGTCGCCGCCGAAATGGCCGAACGCACCGATCGCGGCGAGGTCGCTTCCTATATCCCGCAACTGAGCAAGGTTGACCCAAGGAAATTCGGCATCGCCGCCGTCACCAATGACGGCCGCGTGCTGATGGCGGGCGATGCCGAACAGGCCTTTTCGATCCAGAGCATCTCCAAGGTATTCACCCTGACGCTCGCGCTCGGCAATGTCGGCGACGCATTGTGGAAGCGGGTAGGGCGCGAACCCTCGGGCAATCCCTTCAACTCGATCGTCCAGCTCGAGCACGAGAACGGCATTCCGCGCAACCCGTTCATCAATGCCGGTGCCATCGTCGTTTCCGACATCCTGCTTGCCGGCCACCAGCCGCGCGAGGCGATCGGCGAGATCCTGCGCTTCATCCAGTTCCTCGCCGACGACGAGACGATCATTATCGACCGCGAGGTCGCCGCGTCTGAGCGCGCCACCGGCTATCGCAACTTCGCGCTCGCCAACTACATGAAATCCTTCGGCAACCTTCATCATGCGCCAGAGCTGGCGCTGGGCGTCTATTTCCACCACTGCGCCATCGCCATGAGCTGCCGGCAACTGGCCATGGCCGGCCGCTTCCTCGCCAATGGCGGTAAGAACCCGGCGACCGGGCATTCCGTGGTGTCGGCGGAGCGGGCACGGCGCATCGGCGCCATGATGCTGACCTGCGGCCACTATGACGGCTCGGGCGACTTCGCCTTTCGCGTCGGCATTCCCGGTAAGAGCGGTGTCGGCGGCGGCATATTGGGCATCGTGCCGGGCATTGCCTCGCTTGCCGTCTGGTCGCCGGGTCTCAATGCCAACGGCAATTCCAAGCTGGGTTCGATCGCGCTGGAAAAGCTGGCCAGGATGATGAACTGGTCGATCTTCGCGCCTTGAAACTTCGCGCCCTGTTGGCCGCCCGATATGAAAAATCCCGCGCCGTATGTCGATTGGCGCGGGATTTTGTTATCAAAAAATCATTTCAAGCCATTGAAAGGCTTAGAAAAAGCCTTTCCGCTGCCACCAGCCGGCACGCTTCGGCTTTTCCTCGGCCTTGACTTCCGGCTCATCGTCGACGGTCGACGAAACCACCGGCACGACCGGTGCATCGATGGCGGCCGGCTTGCGTCGCGATGGCCGGGCCTTTGAAGGCTCCTCTTCGACCTCAGCGGCAGTCACCGGAGTCTCAACCGGCGTTTCCGCGGCCGCTTCGACAACGCTTGTCTCGGCGACGGCCTCGGCGGTTGCCTTCTTCGGTTTGGCCGCACGGCGCGCCCGCTTGGGCTTCTCTGTGCTTGGCACCTCGTCGCTGACCGGAGCCACTACCGGCTCTTCCATCGCGGCAACGGCAACCGGTTCGATCGACGCGGGCTCGCTTTCCGAAGCATCAGCCTCGGACGGCTCGGTCGTTTCGCCGGCACTTGCCTCGGCCTCGCCTTCGCCGTCTTCGCGACGGTTGCGCTTGCCGCCGCGCTTGCCGCGCCGGCGCTTCTTGCCCTGGCTGTCGTCCGACGCCTGCGTTGCCTCATCCAACGCACTGGCAGCGACCGGGGCGGCATCGTCGGTTTCGGTCTCGTCATTGACCTCCGCGTCTGTCTGATCGGAGAAATCTCCGGCCGGAGCAGAGATGGACGAGCCGTCGGCCGGCGCGCCATGCTCACGGTCGCGATCCCTGCCGCCACGACGTCTGCGGCGCTTGCGGCGCTTGCGGTCGCGGCCTTCGCCATCCTCGCCACCGGCAGGCCGCGGCTGTTGGTGCTGCTGCGGCTGTTGGCGAGGCTGCTCTGCCTGCGCCGATGCCTCATCCTCTTCCTCAACGACGACAATCTCGTCCTCGGGCTCTTCCGGCTCGACATAGGCTGGCAGGCTGCGCACCTCCACGAAGCCTTCGGGCTTTTCGGCTAGAGCACCGCGGAAGATCGCGTAGTGCTGCGCGCCTACCGCATCGTCGGCCTCGATGGTGATGGTCAGGCCGAAACGGCTTTCCAGTTCCACCAGCGTGCCGCGTTTGTGGTTGAGCACATAGAGTGCTGTCGCCGCCGGCGTGCGAACCGTGATGTGACTGCGCGAATCCTTGAGCAGGAATTCCTCGATCGCCCGCACCACCATCAGCGCGACCGAAGAATCGGAGCGCACATGGCCGGTGCCGCCGCAATGCGGGCACGGCTTCATGGTCGATTCCAGCACGCTGGCGCGGATGCGCTGACGCGACATCTCCATCAAGCCGAAATGCGAGATGCGCCCGACCTGGATGCGGGCACGATCGTTCTTGAGGTGATCCTTCAGCCGCTTCTCTACGGAGCGGTTGTTGCGGTTCTCCTCCATGTCGATGAAGTCGATGACGATCAGGCCGGCAAGGTCGCGCAGCCTGAGCTGGCGGGCCACCTCTTCGGCCGCTTCCAGATTGGTGTGGAGCGCGGTGTCCTCGATCGAGTGCTCCTTGGTGGAGCGGCCCGAATTGACGTCGATGGCAACCAGCGCCTCGGTCTGGTTGATAATGATGTAGCCGCCGCTCTTCAGCGTCACCTGCGGCTGCAGCATGCGGTCGAGTTGCGCCTCGATGCCGTTGCGCACGAAGATCGGTGTCGTGTCGCGGAACGGCTGAACCACCTTGGCGTGGCTCGGCATCAGCATGCGCATGAAGTCCTTGGCCTCGCGATAGCCTTCCTCACCCGAGACAAGGATCTCGTCGATATCCTTGTTGTAGAGGTCGCGCACCGAACGCTTGATCAGGCTGCCTTCCTCATAGACGAGGGCAGGGGCGGTGGATTGAAGCGTGAGATTGCGCACGTTCTCCCAGAGCCGCATCAGATATTCATAATCGCGCTTGATCTCGGCCTTCGTGCGGCTCTCGCCGGCGGTGCGCAGGATGACGCCCATGCCTTGCGGCACTTCGAGATCGGCAACCACTTCCTTGAGGCGCTTGCGGTCGACCGCGCTGGTGATCTTGCGTGAAATGCCGCCACCGCGCGCCGTGTTCGGCATCAGCACCGAATAGCGGCCGGCAAGCGACAGATAGGTGGTGAGTGCGGCGCCCTTGTTGCCGCGCTCCTCCTTGACGACCTGCACCAGCAGGATCTGCCGACGCTTGATGACTTCCTGGATCTTGTACTGGCGACGCACCGGCTTGCGGCGGTTGCGCACTTCTTCCAGCGCATCCTCCGCACCGACCGATTCGACCTCATGATCGTCGGGATGCGAGGACTGCACCTCCTCCAGCATGCCACGATCATTGTCGGTGGAGGTGGCTTCGCTGCCCTGTTCCGCCTGCGGGGCGGGCTCGGAAATCACATCGGCTTCGACGGAGGCGGCGATCGAAGTAGAACCGCCGTCGCGGGTCTCGTTTTCGCCCTCTTCGGAAGAAGAGTCGCCCTGTTCGGAAGGGCCTTCATCATGGTGGGATTCATCGGCGTGTTCGGATGCATCGACATGTTCGGAGGTATCCGCCGCATGTTCGATGGTTTCCGAAACGTGGGAGGTGTCCTCGGCGATGACGTCAGCGCCATGGCCGTTGTCCTCACCTGTCTCGCCGGCGGCTTCGTTTGCCTCGTCGGAATCGGCTGAACCGGCATCGCGCTTGTGCTCGGCACGGTCGCGGCTCTTGCCGCCGCGCCGGCGTCCGCGCCGTCCGCGGTCACGGTTCTGGCGATCGTCGCCATCGCCATCCTCGTCCTCCTCGTCTTCGGCCTCCTGCGCTTCCGCGCGCAGCAGTGCCTGACGGTCGGCGACCGGAATCTGGTAGTAGTCGGGGTGTATTTCACTGAAGGCGAGAAAACCGTGACGGTTGCCGCCATATTCGACAAAAGCTGCCTGAAGGGAGGGTTCGACGCGCGTTACGCGGGCGAGATAGATATTTCCTTTGAGCTGCTTCTTGTCCTGGGATTCAAAGTCGAATTCTTCGATACGGTTACCGCGTACGACGACAACGCGTGTTTCCTCCGGGTGGGAGGCGTCTATCAGCATTTTGTTGGGCATTATTTCGTTTCCCCCCGGCAGCCGTCAGCCGCAGCTGGCGGGGCAAAGCCCGCTGCTGTGTGTCTGGATGAATGTGGGTGCCGGATAATTGAACGTCCGCCGGACGCTGCCCGCGTGTCATGGCGGTGCCGCCCGCAGCCATATTGGCGCGGTTTGATGCGGACCTTTCAATGATTGCGCTTGAAGCCATCGTCACCAGCAGAACCTTTGAACCAAAGCCCGGAAACCGGACCAGCTTGTTTGCTCATACAGAGCCGGCACGGGAACAAACCCGGCCGTTTTCCTCACGCAGGCGATTCCCCCGCCACGGGCGCACACCTGCGAAATTCGTCGCGATCACCTGTAGCCTTCTCGCGTGAAGCGAAAGGAGCCGCCTTTCATCTGACCCTGTAGCAGGAAGCTGCGGAGGAGGGCGGTTCCAGGATTGCAGTGATCCACCATCGCTTTTATGATTTGGCGGGTTGGAAGGCAACCCCGATTTCCGATGCCGGCAAAAAGCAGTTCCGCAGCGTAAGCCTGGGTTCCGACCTTGCATGAAAAGGCTTGGTTAACCTTCTCTGGATACCAATCGTTAATCGGGTTCGCGGCCTAACCGGCACTTCGATGAAACGAGCAGGCGCCTGGCGCCAAACCGTGAGCGACTGGAAGAGAGATGGGACTGGCAGACTTCACAGACAAGGGATGTCGTGTTGGCGGCCAGATTCTCGGCGCCTTCCGTCTCCTGCTGCTGATGGCGATTTTCCTTGCGTGCTCCTCCGTTGCCGATGCCGCCGATGCACCGCTCGTGGCGAAGGGTTACAAGATGGCGGGCGATGCCACCAAGATGCGCATCGTCATGGATTTCGATCGCGAGCCGGACATCAAATGGTTCCTGCTGCGTGGGCCCAATCGTCTGGTCATCGATCTTGCGAATACCAGGCTGGCCATCGACGCCAAGGATCTGAAGCCGCGCGGCCTGGTCAAGGGCGTGCGGCTGGGCGAGATCGGCGACGGCGTTTCGCGGCTGATCCTCACCGGCAAGGGGCCGTTCGCCGTCGACAAGCTCGATGTGCTCAAGAACGAGGACGGAACCGGCTATCGCATTGCCGTCGATATGTCGGCCGCGTCGGAACGTGAGTTCGACGCCGCCTTTGCCAACCAGGCGCTGACCACCGGTTCCACGGTTTCGACCGACAAGGGTGGGCGGGTCGGCACCGGCCCGGTCTCCAATCCGGGCCACCGCTTCACCGTCGTCCTCGATCCCGGCCATGGCGGTATCGACGGCGGCGCCGAGGGCCTGAACGGCACCATCGAGAAGAACGTCACACTGGCGTTTGCCACGGAGTTGCGCGACAAGCTCGCGGCTATCGGCAAATACGATGTCTTCATGACGCGTGACACCGATGAATATCTGCGCCTGGACGACCGCGTGCGCATCGCCCGCCAGCATGAGGCAGACCTGCTGATCTCGATCCATGCCGACACGATCAGCGTCAAGGGCATCCGTGGCGCCACCGTCTACACCGTCTCAGACAA